>NZ_JCBAJO010000143.1:0-12624 GCF_059772245.1 Cupriavidus sp. R6-3 | reverse complement strand
AGCGCCTCGCGCAGGCCCAGGTACAGCATCGTCACGCCGTCGTCGTTGAAGCGCGAGGCCTGGGTGCCGTAGACCGGCATGTCCTCGGCGCGCGCGTGCCATTGCTCGCGGTTGCGCTGCATCTGCTTGGCGACGTCGCGCCACGCGTCCTGCGCGCCCTTGCGGTCGAACTTGTTGATCGCGACGAAGTCGGCGAAGTCCAGCATGTCGATTTTCTCGAGCTGGCTGGCGGCGCCGAACTCGGGCGTCATCACGTACAGCGACAGGTCGACATGGGGCACGATCGCCGCGTCGCCCTGGCCGATGCCCGAGGTCTCGACCACGATCAGGTCGAAGCCGGCGACCTTGCAGGCCGCCAGCGCGTCCGGCAGCGCGCGCGACACCTCGCTGGCGGCATCGCGCGTGGCCAGCGAGCGCATGTAGATCTGCGGATGGTGGATCGCGTTCATGCGGATCCGGTCGCCCAGCAGCGCGCCGCCGGTACGCCGGCGCGAGGGATCGATCGAGATCACGGCGATGCGCAGGCTGTCCTGCTGGTCGAGCCGGAAGCGGCGGATCAGCTCGTCGGTCAGCGACGATTTGCCGGCCCCGCCGGTACCGGTCACGCCGAGCACCGGGGTCGCGATGCCGGCGGCATCCGCATGCAGCGCGGCGGCCAGGGCCGAATCGGCCTTGCCGTTCTCCAGCACGGTGATCCATTGCGCCAGCGCGCGGCGATCGCCCGCGCGCAGCGAGTCCAGCGTCGCGGGCGCATGGCGCGACAGGTCGAAGTCGCAGCGCCGCACCATGTCGGCGATCATGCCGGCCAGGCCCATGCGCTGGCCGTCCTCGGGGCTGTAGATGCGCGCCACGCCGTAGTCCTGCAGCTCGCGGATCTCCGCCGGCACGATCACGCCGCCGCCGCCGCCGAACACCTGGATATGGGCGCCGCCGCGCTCGCGCAGCAGGTCGACCATGTACTTGAAGTATTCGACGTGGCCGCCCTGGTAGCTCGAGACGGCGATGCCCTGCACGTCCTCCTGCAGCGCGGCGGCGACGACCTCCTCGACGGAGCGGTTGTGGCCGAGGTGGATCACCTCGCAGCCCTGCGCCTGCAGGATGCGGCGCATGATGTTGATCGAAGCATCGTGGCCGTCGAACAAAGATGCGGCCGTCACGAAACGGACCTTGTGGGTCGGTGCGCCGGCGGGCGCGGGGGCCGGCGCCACGGTAGCGGCCTCGGCTTCGGCGCCTGCCTTGCGCAGGTCGGACAGATCGGTCATGGTCTCCACCCGGTGAGGCCGGGAGCGGCGGACAGACTGCGCCGCCGAAGCACCGGCCATCGCGTTGTGCGGCCATTGCTGGCCATATTGTCTGGGGTTGCCCGCGCCGGCGGTGCCGCCGGCGGGCCAGTCGATTGTAGGCCCATCCCGCCGGGCGTGACCAGCGGGCAGCAAACGGCACGTGACGCCCCCTGCCTTCGGCTACAATCGAGAACATCCGCCGGGACTCGGACCTCCGGTCGGCACAACAAAGGACACGCACAGCCGGCCGTGTCGACCTATTGAAGGGGATTCCTATGCGGCATTGCGTGCCGTGGCTGCCGCGCCTTGCGCTGCTCGCAGGTCTGATCGGCCTGCCCGCCAGTGCCATCGCGTGGGACTACACGCCCGCGGCCATCTCGGGTCTGACCAGCCTGTACGGCTACCTGACCAACCAGAACGCCACGCTCGAGCGCGCCGCGGCCAAATACCCGTCGCTGCGCAACGACATCCAGCAGGTGCGCAACGCGTTCGACCGCCAGTATCCCGATGCGCTGGCCACGGTGACCCGGCTGTTCCAGGACATTCCGCTGCCCGCCACCGACCGTGCCCGGCTGGCGACCAAGGTGCTGGAAATGGACCGCGAGGCGATGCAGTCGGCGCTGGCCTCCGAGCCCGCGATGCAGGCCTATCTGCAGCGCGTGCGCGAAAGCGCCCAGGGCGACATGGAAAAGGCCTCGCTGCAACTGCTGCTGGCCGCGGTCTACGAGGACAAACCCGCCGCCGAACTGGCCTCGCCGATGGCCAGGACCTACACCACCAGGGGCGTCCGGCAGGCCGGCGCGATCGACCTGATGTTGCGCATGCCGCTGTCCTGGGAGCGCGATGCGGCCCGGGAAAAGCTGCTGCCGGACAACGCGATCTTTGCCTTCACCAGCCAGGGCGGCAACGGCCTGTCGACCATCGATCTGCTGGCGCGCCCGCTGCCGAAGGACGGGGCCAGGGAAGGATCGAAGGAAGGCGCGAAGGAAGGCGGGAAGGAAGGCGGGAAGGAAGGCTCGGGCGCTGTGGCCGCCGCGCGCGCGGCCGAGGAACTGAAGGCGCTGACCGGCGCCAGCGCCAAGGTGATCGCCCAGGGCACCGTACGGTTGGCGAATCACCGCGCCAACTGGGCCAGCTTTTCCATCGCCAGCGACGGTGGCCGCCTGCAGTACGGCCGCGTCTGGTGGGTGCCGCTGCCGGAGGCCGGCCAGACCGCAGTGCTGCTGTGCCGCACGCCGTCGCTGGCGCCGCAGGCCGCCGACAACGAGCGGCAGCGGCTGGAGCCGTTGTGGCAGGCGGTCGCCGCCACGCTGTCGTCCGCGACGCCGGCGCGCTGAGCGCCGCCGGCGCCGCGCTCCATCCTTCCGGCCCATACGCTCCAAACGTCCAACGTTCCAAACGCTGCGAGGGCTTCGAGCGCTTCAAGGGCTTCAAGGGCTTCGAGGGCTTCGAGCGCTTCAAGGGCTTCGAGGGCTTCGAGGGCTTCGAGGGCTTCGAGCGCTTGGAACGCTTTGAACGCTTCAATCCCTTCGAGCCATTCCCGCTAGCGCGACAGATGCCGTGCCGGCCACCAGCCGGCGGACGGCTCCGGCAGCCGTATCGGGTCGGGCCGCGGCCGCGGGCGCAGCAGGGCGAGCAGCCCGCGCCATGACAGCGGCGCCGACTGCTGGGCCACCGTGAAGCGCGCTCCCGGCGCGTCGGCCGAGATCCATACCCAGGCGCCCTCGGGCAGGTCGAACGACTGGCCCGGCGCCAGCCAGACATCGCCGCGCTGCCCTTCCACCGTCAACCAGATGTTCCCGTCGCGCGCGACGATGCGCTGCCCCGGCCGCGCGCGCCAGCTGACCGGCGTGCCGGCCTGGTCCAGTTCGTAATCCCTGAGTTCCTGCATGGTGCTGCTCCTGTCGATGGGCATCGAGCGGAGCCGGCTCGTCCGGCCCGCCGCCTGCCGGTCGCGCAACGGCGGGACCGGATGTTGTCCAGGCGGGCATGGTCGGCGCCGATGGTCCTGAAGCCTTTCGGTATTTCGCGGCGGTTTTTGCCCGCTGCGCCGGGCCTCTTGCCAATGTGGGCGACCGCACGGACGGCCGCGCCACGGCGTGCTTCGATGCACGATTTCATTATGGACGGCCGGCGCGGCCATCAAAGGGACAGTTCCGAACAGTTTCCCAGGTACTGTTCCGGCGTTTTTTCTGACAGTTGGGGCGCTGGGCGGCGGAGGCCCTACCGACGAGGCGGTGACGAGGCTGGACCCGCGACGCCCTGTCGAGGCCCCGACGAGGCCGGACCCACGACGCCCTGACGAGCCCCTGACGACGCCCGGCCGACGAGGCCCTGGCGAGCCCTACCGATGCAGCACGGCGTTGCGCCGCGCATAGCCGAAATAGATCACCAGGCCCAGCGCCAGCCACAGCAGGAAGGCTACCCAGGTGAACGGCTGCAGATGCGCCATCAGGAACAGGCAGAAGCCGACCGACAGCAGCGGTACCACCGGCACGCCCGGGCAGCGGAAGGTGCGCGGCAGGTCCGGCCGGGTCTTGCGCAGCACCAGCACCGCGATCGAGATCAGCGCGAACGCCGACAGCGTGCCGATATTGATCAGCTCGGCCAGCACGTTCAGCGGCACCAGGCCGGCGATCGACGAGAAAACGATGCCGACCGCCCACGTCGCCTGGAACGGCGTCGCGTGCACCGGATGCACCCGCGACAGCCGGGCCGGCAGCAGCCCGTCGCGCGACATCGCGAACAGGATGCGGGTCTGGCCGTAGGTCATCACCAGGATCACCGTGGTCATGCCGAGGATCGCGCCGAGGTCGACAAAACCCGCGACCCAGTTCTCGCCCGCGTACTGCAGCGCCAGCGAGACCGGATGGTCGATGCCCTCGAACTTCGGGAACGGCACGATGCCGGTCATGATCGCCGCCACCGCGACATACAGCAGCGTGCAGACCGCCAGCGACCCAATGATGCCGATCGGCAGGTCGCGGCGCGGATTGCGCACCTCCTCGGCCGCCGAGGTCACCGCATCGAAGCCGATGAAGGCGAAGAACACCAGCGCGGCGGCATTGACGATGCCGGCGAAGCCGAACGGCGCGTAGGGTTGCCAGTTGACCGGCTTGACGTGCCAGACGCCGACCGCGATGAACAGCAGCACCACCGCGACCTTGATCGCCACCATGATGTTGTTGACCCGTGCCGACTCCCGCACGCCATACGACACCACCCAGGTGATCGCCAGCATGATCAGCACCGCCGGCAGGTTCAGCACGGTCTGCACGCCCGGCACCGCGCCGGGCGCGGCGGTCAGCGCCGCCGGCAGTTGCACGCCGAAGCCCGACAGCAGGGACTGGAAGTAGCCCGACCAGCCGACCGACACCGCCGAGGTCGCCAGCCCGTATTCGAGCAGCAGGTCCCAGCCGATCATCCAGGCGACGATCTCGCCCAGCGTGGCGTAGCTGTAGGTGTAGATCGAGCCGGACACCGGGATCGCGGTCGCGAATTCGGCGTAGCACAGCGCGGCGAAACCGCAGGCGAGCGCGGCGATCACGAAGGACAGCGTCAGCGCCGGGCCCGCGGTCAGCGCGCCGGTACCTGTCAGCACGAAGATGCCGGTGCCGATGATGGCGCCGATGCCCATCATCACCAGGTCGACCGGGCCGAGCACCTTTTTCAAGCCATCGTCGCGGCTCGCGGCCAGCATCGTTTCGATGTCCTTGGTGCGCAACAAGCTCATGAAGGGATCTCCTGCATTGGCGGCATCCGCCCGGGGTCGGCCGGGCGGTGTCGCCAGGATCGAGTTTGGCCGGCCTGTGGATGACCGGTCGCCAATGCCCGCGGGCGCCACCGCCTGGGTGGACGCGCAGGGCCGCCCGCGGCTCGGCAAGGTGGGCCGGCCGGGGCAAAAAAGGCGCCTAGTTTATCGAACCGCTCTGGCCAAACCGTCACTTATGGAGGCGGGCTTCGGGGTTCGGAGCAGAAGAAGGGAGCGGGAGGTGGGGTGGGAGTTTTCGCTCCCCTCTCCCGCAGCGGGGAGAGGAGACGGATCGGCGCGGGGCGTCCGCGCCGGCGCTGCCTTACTGCACGTCCTTCAGCACCTGCCGCACCGTGTCGAACAGCTCGGCGATCTGCGCCTCGGTGACGATCAGCGGCGGCGAGAAGGCCAGGATGTCGCCGGTGTACCGCACCAGCACGCCGCGCTCCAGGCACTTGAGGAAGACCTCGTAGCCGCGCGCGCCCGGCTGTCCCGGCCGCGGCTCGAGCTCGATGCCGGCCACCAGGCCCAGGTTGCGGATGTCCTTGACGTGCGGAGCGCCGCGCACGCCGTGCGCGGCCTCCTCGAACAGCGGCGCCAGCTTCGCGGCGCGCCCGAACAGGTCCTCGCTGCGATACAGGTCCAGCGTGGCGATCGCCGCGGCGGCCGCCAGCGGGTGGCCCGAATAGGTATAGCCGTGCGGCAGCTCGATCGCGCCGGCGGCGGCGTCGATCACCGTGTCGTGGACCTCGCGCCGGACCGCCACCGCGCCCATCGGCACGGCCGCGTTGTTGATCGCCTTGGCCATCGTGATCAGGTCCGGCGTGACCTTGAAGCGCTCGGCCGCGGTGGCCGCGCCCAGCCGGCCGAAGGCGGTGATCACCTCGTCGAAGATCAGCAGGATGCCATGCTTGCTGGTGATCTCGCGCAGCCGCTCCAGGTAGCCGACCGGCGGCACCAGCACGCCGGCCGAGCCCGCCAGCGGCTCGACGATGACGGCGGCGACGTTGGACGGATCGTGCAGCGCGATGATCCGCTCGAGATCGTCGGCCAGATGCGCGCCCCAGGTCGGCTGGCCCTTGGAGAAGGCCGCCTCGGCGATATTGAGCGTGGCCGGCAGATGGTCGGTGCCCGGCATCAGGTTGGCCGAGAAGGCCTTGCGGTTCGGGCCGATGCCGCCGACCGCCATGCCGCCGAAGCCGACGCCGTGATAGCCGCGCTCGCGGCCGATAAAGCGGGTGCGCTGCCCCTCGCCGCGGGCGCGGTGATAGGCCAGCGCGATCTTCAGCGCGGTATCGACCGATTCGGAGCCCGAGTTGGTGAAGAAGATGCGGTCCAGGCCCGAGGGCATGATCGCCGCGACCTTGCTGGCCGCCTCGAACGACAGCGGATGGCCCATCTGGAACGGCGGCGCATAGTCCAGCGTCTGCACCTGGTGCGCGATCGCGTCGGCGATCTCCTTGCGGCAGTGCCCGGCCGCCACGCACCACAGGCCGGCGCAGCCGTCGAGGATCTTGCGGCCGTCGTGGGTCGTGTAATACATGCCGCTGGCCGAGGCCAGCAGCCGCGGCGCCGCCTTGTACTGGCGGTTCGCGGTGAACGGCATCCACAGCGCATCGAGATCGGGAATCACGGTCTTGGCGGCGTCCATTACTTCCTCCTTGGGTTCGTCCTGGCTTGGTCGGGCTGGGTCCGGGGCCTTGTGCAGGGCCTGGTCCGGTCGGTTCGGGGTGTCGCGCCGCCGAGCAACAGCGGCCGATGGCGCGGGATAGCGATCCGGCCACTGTAGCGAGCCCGGCGCTCCCTAAAAATATACGGTTGCGAAATGCTCGCCTTACCGTACTGATTTTGCGACTCGAACCGTACAGGTCAATCCCAGTCCCGGCGCCGCGGCATCATCGCGATGCGCCCGTATCCGCCGAGAGCATGCGGCATCGCGGCATGGCCGGGGTGGCCGGCAGCGCCCCTCGCCGCGCTTGAACTGTACAGGCATCCCCCGCACAATGCGGTCGCATGATCCAGCTCGAATTGACCCGCAGCCGCCGTGGCGGCGACACGCTGACCGAACAGATCGTCGCCGGCATCGCGGCGCTGGTCGACCGGCGCGCGCTGCGCCCCGGCATCGCGGTGCCGTCGGTGCGGCGCTTCGCCGCCCAGCATGGCATCAGCACCTTCACGGTGGCCGAGGCCTACGGCCGGCTGACGGCGCTCGGTTACCTGGCGGCGCGCGCGGGCTCCGGCTATACGGTCGCCCATCGCCAGCCCAGCACCGAGCAGGCGCCGAGCCCGCGCTGGGAAACCCCTGCCCTGAACGCCGCGTGGCTGCTGTCGGACGTGTTCGCCGACCACTCGGTGCCGATCAAGGCCGGCGCCGGCTGGCTGCCCGGCGACTGGCTCAACGAGGAAGGGCTGCACCAGGCCATCCGCGCCGCCGCCCGCGTGCCGGCCGGCCAGGTGTCGGGCTACGGCCATCCCTACGGCTTCGCCGCGCTGCGCGAGCACATCGCCACGCGGCTCGCGCAGTACGGCATGCCGATGCAGGCGCAGCAGGTGGTGCTGACGCAGGGCGCGACCCAGGCGCTGGACCTGGTGGTGCGCACGCTGCTGCGCGCCGGCGATACGGTGCTGGTCGAGGACCCGTGCTACTGCAATCTGCTGCAGATCCTGCGACTGGCCGGGCTGAAGGTGGTGGGTGTGCCGCGTGGCGCGGCGGGGCTGGATACGGACGCGCTCGACGCGGCCATCCGCCGGCACGGGCCGCGCGCGCTGTTCGTCAACACGGTGCTGCAGAACCCGACCGGCGGCACGCTGACCAGCATGAACGCGCACCGCGTGCTGCAGCTGGCCGAGCAGCACCGGCTGCTGGTGGTCGAGGACGATATCTATCGCGAGCTGGCTCCCGCCGGCGCGCCGATGCTGGCGGCGATGGACGGGCTGTCGCATGTGGTCTACGTCAACGGCTTCTCGAAGACCATCACGCCGTCGCTGCGGGTCGGCTATCTGGCGGCCAGCCCGGAACTGGCCAAGGCCTTCGCCCGCACCAAGATGGCGGTGGGGCTGACCTCGTCCGAGGTCACCGAGCGGCTGGTCTATGCGGTGCTGACGGGCGGCCACTACGCGCGCCACGTCGACGCGCTGGCCGCGCGGCTACGCGCGCAGCAGGACCGCGTCACCGAGAAGATGGAGGCGCACGGCCTCGAAGTGCTGCTGCGCCCGGAAGGCGGCATGTTCGCCTGGGCACGGGTACGTGGAGCGCCCGACGGCGCGGCCGCGGCCGCGCAGGGGCTGTCCGGCGGCCAGCTGGCGACGCGCGCGCTGTCGCACGGCGTATGGCTGGCGCCCGGCAGCTATTTCGCGCCGGACGAGACCGATTCGCCGTGGATCCGTTTCAATGTCGCGACCAGCGATGCGCCGGCGCTGTGGGAGTTCATCGATGGCGTGCGCGGCGGCAGCTAGCCGCGCACGCTTTGGCGCCCGGCAGGCCCGGAGCGGCCCGAAGCGGGTCTCCAAGCAAGCCCCAGGCAGTGGGCCCGGGAGAGGCCGGGACCGGCCGAGTCCGGCCGGGAATGGGCCCGCGGAGAGGCCGGGGCCCGGACGCGCGCGCCCGGAGGCAGCGCTCAGAAGCGGTAACGCACGTAACCGGTGTAGAAGTTGGTACCCGGGTTCGGCCGCTTGATGCTGGCATTCGAGATGTGCTGGAAGCGGAAACCCGCCTCGGCACGCTTCTGCGGACCGAAGGCCACGCCCACGCCGACCATGTCCGAGAACTGGAAGGCGGTGCTGTAGTCGTGCGAGTCCGAAGTCGAGGTGGCGCTCATCAGGCGCAGGCCCACCGACAGCTCGGCGAACGGCACCACGCTCCAGCCGTGCTTCTCGACGCGCAGGATCGGCGAGAAGCCGAGTTCGGTCACGTCGCGGCGGTTGTTGCCGCTGCGCGCGTTCCAGCGCGCCAGTTCGACTTCCCATTGCAGCTTGGCCAGCCAGCCCTGCGGATTGCCGTAGGCGAAGCCCGAATCCCAGTTCAGGCCCACCTCGTACTTGTTCAGGCCGTGGCCGGGGTCGCGGCCGTAGGCCACATGGACGGCGGGGTCGGCCTGGGCGGGCGCCGCGGCGATCAGCGCTGCTGCGGCGCAGCAAAAGGCGGCCGAGCGGCGCAGCGAACGCGCCGTGCGTTCTTGTTGTCGTGTCATGGTCGAGGGGAGAGGAGGAGTTGAAAGATGCCGGCGAAGGCACTGGCACAGTCCGTGCCAGGCAGGAAACGCCACCCGCATCGGCGCCGCGCGAACGGGCTGGAGGTCAGGCCCAGAGCCGTTCGATCAGCCAACCGGCGGTGGCGCACAAGCCGAGCCACGCCGCCATGCAACCGGCAATGAATCGATAAGTCATCGTACTTTTGGCAAGCAAAGAGCGAAATTACGCAAAATCGTGATCGCGATGATACATGCATTCATGAATGTATGTTAAGCGGCGACAAATCCATTTTGCGTCTGGGGGTAAACGATCGGCCATCCGGGAAACTTGAGGGCGCCGGCTGCTGGCGGTTCCAACCGCGGGTGCCGCCCCAAGCCGCGGCGGCGAGGCCAGACTGCGAGTCCTGACCGGGTCCCGACTGCCACTGCCGACCGCGAGTCGGCGCACTTGCAGCAGGGATTTGCGCCTGCCCACGCATGCATGCTGCTACCCTTGCGGCCATCGAAAAGAGGCCAAGCCATGCATACCCACGATCTCTCCCCCTGGACCCACTCGCATGTCTTCGACCGCGGCAACGCCGCCGGCGAACGCGGTACGCGCCTGGTGCTGCTGCTGACGGCCGCGGCGATGGTGGCGGAGATCGCCGCCGGCTGGTGGTTCGGCTCGATGGCGCTGCTGGCCGACGGCTGGCACATGAGTTCGCACGCGCTGGCGATCGGCCTGTCGGTGTTCGCGTATGCGGCCGCCCGCCGCTTCGCCAACGACCGCCGCTTCGCCTTCGGCACCTGGAAGATCGAGGTGCTGGCCGGCTTCGCCAGCGCGGTCTTCCTGATGGGGGTGGCCGCGCTGATGGGCTTCGCCTCGATCGAGCGGCTGTTCGCCCCGGCGGCGATCCGCTATCCGGAAGCGATGGCGGTCACCTGCCTGGGCCTGCTGGTCAATCTGGCCAGCGCCTGGCTGCTGGGCGGCGCGCACCACCATCACCACGGGCACGGGCACGATCACCACCACCATCACCACGACGATAATCATCACGGCCACCACCACGGGCACGGCCATGACCACGCGCATGGCCACGACCTGAACCTGCGTTCGGCCTACCTGCACGTGCTGGCCGACGCCGCCACCTCGGTGCTGGCGCTGCTGGCGCTCGCGGGCGGCTGGTGGCTCGGCTGGAACTGGCTCGATCCGGTGATGGGCATCGTCGGCGCGGTGCTGGTCGGACACTGGGCGCTCGGCCTGATCCGCCAGACCTCCGCGGTGCTGCTCGATCGCGAGATGGACCATCCGGTGGTCGACGAGGTGCGCGAGGTGCTGGCCGGCTTCGACCAGGGCCGCGATGGCACCCGCGTGACCGACCTGCATGTCTGGCGGGTCGGCAAGGACAAGTTCGCCTGCATCGTCGCGCTGGTCACGCACGACCCGACGCTGACGCCGGCGCGCGTGCGTACCGCCCTCGGCGTGCACGAGGAACTGGCGCATGTCACGGTGGAAATCGCGCGCTGCGACGATGGCGCGATGAAAAAGGCCGGCTGAACCACGCCGCTCGCGCCGATTGCATTGGCGCGGGCAGGAAAGCTGGAGGCGGGGGAACGGAATCGAACCGTCGTACACGGCTTTGCAGGCCGTGGCATGCCACTCTGCCACCCCGCCGCTGTCTTGAAGCGGTGCGCTGCGAACAGCGCGGGCCGAAGTGTAGCCCGATTCGCCCGATCGTGCAGAAGGCCGCCGCATCGCGGCCGAGCCCGGCCCCAGCCCGGCCCCAGCCCGGCCCGAGCCCGAGCCAACGAGCGGCCAAGCCGGCCCCCCACCGATCTCTGCTATCGTCTCGGCCAACGTTGAAAGGCCCTCCCCCAGCATGCGACTGCTGCACACCTCGGACTGGCATCTCGGCCAGACCCTGCATCACTACGACCGTACCCACGAACATCAGCACTTCCTCGACTGGCTGCTCGATACGCTGGACGCCGAGGCCACCGACCTGCTGCTGGTCGCCGGCGACATCTTCGACACCGCCAACCCCTCGGCCGCGGCGCAGCGCCAGCTGTACCGCTTCCTGACCGAGGCGCGGCGCCGGCGCCCCCATCTGGCGATCGTGATGATCGCCGGCAACCACGACTCGCCGGCGCGGCTGGAGGCCCCGGCGCCCTTCCTCGACTGGTTCGGCGCGGCCTGCGTCGGCCAGGTCCATCGCTTGCCTGACGGCACGATCGACGTGGAGAAGCTGGTGGTGCCCGTGCGCGATACGGGCGGCCGGATCGCGGCGTGGTGCCTGGCCATCCCCTTCCTGCGCCCCAGCGACGTGCCGCGGGTCGAGGCCGCGCGGGACAACGCGGATACCGGCATCCATACCGGCATCGATACCGGCATCGATACCGAGGCCGGCACCGGCACCGACCCCTACCAGGCCGGCGTCGCCGCGCTCTATCGCAGCGCGCTCGAACTGGCGCTGTCCCGCCGGCAACCCGGCCAGCCCATCGTCGCGCTGGGCCACTGCCATATGCGCGACGGCGAGGTCTCGGAGGACTCGGAACGGCGCATCGTGATCGGCGGCGCCGAGGCGCTGCCGGCCGGCATCTTCGACCCGGCCATCGCCTATGTCGCGCTGGGGCATCTGCATCGGCCGCAGAAGGTCGGCCGCCACGAGCACATCCGCTACAGCGGCAGTCCGCTGCCGATGTCGTTCTCCGAGATCCACTATCCGCACCAGGTCGTCAGCGCGCGGCTCGAGGGCGAGGCCCTGGCCGAGTGGCGCGCGATCCCGGTGCCCAGACCCGTCGACCTGATGCGCGTGCCCCTGACGCCCCGGCCGCTCGAACAGGCGCTGGACGCGCTGCGCGCGCTCGAGCTGCCGCCGTTGCCCGACGCGCTGCAGCCGTATCTGCAGGTGCGGGTCGCGCTGGACGGCCCCGAGCCGACGCTGCGCGCCAAGGTGGAAGCCGCGCTCGACGGCAAGCCGGTGCGCCTCGCGCGCATCGAGGTCAGCACCGCCGCCGCGGCCGGCGAGGCGCCCGCGCCGATGCTGTCGCTCGACGACCTGAACCGGCTCGACCCGGCCGCGGTGTTCGCCTCGCTGTATCGCGAGCGGCATGGCGCCGAGGCGCCCGCCACGCTGGCGGCCGCGCTGGCCGAACTGCTGCACGCGCCGGACGAGGTGGCAGCGCCATGAAGATCCTCGCCATTCGCGGCCGCAACCTGGCCTCGCTGTCGGGCGAGTTCGCCATCGACTTCACCGCCGAACCGCTGGCCTCGGCCGGCCTGTTCGCGATCTGCGGCCCCACCGGCGCGGGCAAGAGCACGCTGCTCGATGCCCTGTGCCTCGCGCTGTACGACGAGACCCCGCGCGTCGCCCGCGTCGGTGGACGTGCCACGGTGCTGCCCGATGTCGCGGGCGAGACC
>NZ_JCBAJO010000142.1:0-12628 GCF_059772245.1 Cupriavidus sp. R6-3 | reverse complement strand
GGCGACCACAATTGCAGCAGCCGAGCAGCCGAGCAGCCGAGCAGCCGAGCAGCCGAGCAGCCGAGCAGCCGAGCAGCCGAGCAGCGAGCAGCCGAGCAGCCGAGCAGCCGAGCAGCCGAGCAGCGAGCAGCGAGTAGCCGAGCGGCACAGGCCCAATAACGCCGCTGCAGTCCAATTCAGAGCGCTTTCCTCCTCACCGCAACTGCCGCACAATGCCGGCTTCGCGGCCGCGCCCTCAATCTCGAACCCAAAGTGACCACGCCATCCGACCATTCCTGGTACCTGTACCTGCTCGAATGCGCCGATGGCAGCCTCTATACCGGCATCACCACCGATGTCGCCCGCCGCTTCGCCCAGCATCAGGCCGGCACGGGCGCCCGCTATACGCGGTCGCGTAAACCGATTGCGATCGCCGCCCAGTTGCGCTGTGCCGATCGGGCGGAAGCATCGCGGCTGGAAGCCCTGGTCAAGCGTCTGCATGCCGCTCGAAAACGCGAGCTATGCGCGATGCTGCCGCAAGCCGAGATGCCGGCCTTGCTGGCATGGCTGCGCGAGGGCGGCCGCCCATCCGACACCGCGGCGTTGCCCTCGAAGTCCTGAATCAATCCTCAATCGAAGCGGCGTGGCGCAGTCAACGGTCCCGGTGGTGACAACCGGCCACCGATCCCGCAGACCCGGCCATCGGCTTCCGGCTATCGCTTTCCTTCCCTTAAGGCTGGTTTAAGTCTCGCCCCCTAGCATGTCCTCGTCGCGCCCGCCGTGGGCGCCGAACCAACGAGGAGAACCAGATGATTCGCCGAACTGTTGCTCGTACGGCCGTTGCCATTGCTGCCCTGGGCGTGTTGGCAGGCGGCTACAACTATCTCCAGAAGGAAGCGGTGTCATCGAGCTATGCCGCGCCGACCCCGGTGACCGCGCAGGTCGGCGCCACTCCCGCACGCGCGATGGCAACGCCGACCGACTTCTCCGGCATCGTCGACCGCTACGGTCCCGCGGTGGTGAATATCAGCGTGACCGCACGCGCGCAGCGCACCGCGGCGCAGCTGCCGCCGGGCATGGATCCGGACGATCCGATGTTCCAGTTCTTCAAGCGCTTCGGCATCCCGTTCCCGTATGGACCGCAGCCGGACCAGCCGCAACTCGCGCGTGGCCTGGGCTCCGGCTTTATCGTCAGTCCGGACGGCATGATCCTGACCAACGCGCACGTTGTCGACGGTGCGCAGGAAGTCGTCGTCAAGCTGACCGATCGCCGCGAGTTCAAGGCCAAGGTGCTCGGCGTCGACAAGCAGACCGACATCGCGGTGATCAAGATCGACGCGAAGGACCTGCCCACCGTGCAGCTGGGCGACCCGTCGCAGGTGCGCGTCGGCGAGCCGGTGGTGGCGATCGGTTCGCCGTACGGTTTCGAGAACACCGTGACCGCCGGCATCGTCAGCGCGAAGTCGCGCGCGCTGCCGGACGACACCTATGTCCCGTTCATCCAGACCGACGTCGCGGTCAATCCCGGCAACTCGGGCGGTCCGCTGTTCAATCAGCGCGGCGAAGTGATCGGCATCAATTCGCAGATCTACAGCCGGACCGGCGGTTATCAGGGCCTGTCGTTCGCCATCCCGATCGACGTGGCCACCAAGGTTCAGCAGCAGCTGGTCGCGCACGGCAAGGTGACGCGCGGACGCCTGGGTATCGGCGTGCAGGAGGTCAACCAGGCCCTGGCGCAGTCGTTCGGTTTGCCCAAGCCGGCGGGCGCCCTGGTCAATACGGTCGAGCCTGACGGCCCCGCGGCGAAAGCCGGCCTGAAGCCGGGAGATGTGATCGTGCAGATCGACGACGACCCGGTCGACCGCTCCACCGACCTGCCGGAGCACGTGGCCGACCTGAAGCCGGGTACCGAAACGAAGCTGAAGGTCGTGCGCGAGGGCAAGCCCGTCACGCTGACCGTCAAGGTCGGCGCGGCCAACGAGCAGACCGTCGCGCAGAAGAGCGATGGCGCCGAGTCCGGCGGCAAGCTCGGGCTTGCGGTGCGCCCGCTGTCGCCCGCGGAGCAGCGCGAGAGCGGCATCGCCGGCGGCCTGGTGGTGGAGGGCGCGTCGGGTCCCGCGGCACGCGTCGGCATTCAAGCCGGCGACGTGATCCTCGCCTTCAACGGGACGCCGATCAAGTCGGTCGAGCAATTGCGCACGATGGTGTCGAAGGCCGGCAAAGAGGTCGCACTGCTGGTGCAGCGTGACGACATGCAGCTGTTCGTGCCGATCGAATTGGGCTGATCGAATTGCGCCGATCGATCTCGCTGATCAAATCGCGCAGATCAAGTTGAGCTGACTGAAGGCGCGCAAGGCGTCGCGAGCGGGCATCGACAGGCCCGGGCGCGACGCTTTTTTTGTCGGTCAGCTCTCACGCCTCGACGTACACGTCGAGGTGTACCGCAGGTATACGGGCAGGTATACGCCCACGTATACGACCCCGTATACCTGCCGTATACGCGCCAACGTATACGGGAGGTATACGTATACGTACCCACCCGGAAAACGTTGCCCAGAGCGGTTTTCCGGGCTGCATAGCCACACAGGAACGCAATCACGGCGTATCATCACGACTGCGATGCATGACGAGGCATCGGTGCCATCGTCTTGTGGACTCGATCGAAAAGGAAGTCTATGCAGTTGGATCTCACGCGTGCATCTACGGTGACGGCGAACGACCGGGCGCGGCGCATGCCGCGCGCGACGCCGTCGCCCCGTCGTCGCAAGAAGGTAGAGGTCACCTACTGGGAGCGCGGCTATCGTTCCCACTACTACCGCAACGAGCGCGGCGACAAGCTGGGCGAAGTACATCTGTCCGAGCGCGGCGAAGTCCCCGTGGTCTATCGCTGGGCGGCCGGCAACTACTCGGGTGCCGAAGGCTCGCTGGCGCACGCGCGCATGCGCGTCGAAGAGACCGTGGGCTTCGGCATGCGGCAGCTGCCGCTGTTCTGACGACGGCAACGCCGCCGGACAACACCCTCACCTCGACCGCAGCCCCTGCTGCGGTCCCTCGCGGCGCGCTCAATCGAGCCGACGCTGCCACAGCATCGCCGCCGCCGCGCACAGCGCCAGCAGCGCGATCCAGCGATACAGATCCTCGCAAGCCATCAGCCTGGCCTGTTGATCGACCAGCCGCGCCAGCCATGTCAGCGCGAACTGATGCGCATGCGCGGCGTCGAGCCCGCGCGCGGCCAACGTGCCCTCCATCGTGCGCATCCATTGCTCTGTCTGCTCCGGCCGATTGCCGAGCGCGTCGACAATGCCCTGGTGGACCGCGAACTGCCGGTTCTGCAGCAGGATCGCGCCGAGCGCGGAAGCGAACGAGCTGGCGATCTGCCGCATCAGGTTCTTGCTGCGATAGCCGTGCGCAAAATCCTCGGCCGATAGCGGGCGAAACGTCAGACCCGCGATCGGGATGATCACCATCACGCCGAACAGGCCCTTGCCGACCAGGCCCCACGCGAGCGCGCCGACATCGGCATCGGGCGGCAAGCGCGAGAACCACCACGCCGCGCCGGCCATCACCAGCAGGCCCGCGGTCATCAGCGGCTTCTTGCGGGGCAGGCGCGAAGCGCTCTTCAGATAGATGGCGATGCCCACGAGGCTGACCGCGGCCGACAACGTGTTGAGCCAGCCGGTCGTCTGCAGCGGCAGCCCCAGCGCCTGTTCGGCATAGATCGGAAACAGGTAGCCGCTCAGGTTGTTGATCAGGTAGTAGACGAAATACATCGCCAGGCCGGTCAGGTAAACCGGATGGCGCAGGTTGCGCAGCGCCAGCAGCGGCTTGCCGTGATGCCACTGGTGCCAAAGGAACAGCGCCAGCAGCGCGGCGCCGCTGGCGGCGAGCGCGGCGAGCCGCAACGGGTGCGACAGCACATCGAAGCGCGCCTCGCTCAACGCGGCCTGCAGCGCAACGATGGCGACGCCGAACAGCAGCAGCGGGCCGATCGCGGGGGCCTGCGCGGCGTCGCGCGAGGGCTCCGCATCGGGCAACAGCCACCATGCAGCGAACGCAGCCAGCGCGGCGAAGGGCACCACGCCGAAGAACACGTCCTGCCAGACGCCATGCTCGATCAGCGCGGCGGCAAAGGCCGGGGCCAGCGTCGAGGCGCCGAAGATCCCCAGCATGAAGATGCGCAAGGCACGCGGCCGGTCGGCGGGGGAGAACATCAGATTGACCAGGATGCGGCAGCTGGTAAACAGCGCGCCTCCGCCGAGCCCCTGCAGCAGGCGCGCGGCGGCGAGCTGCGTCACCGAATGGCTGGCCGCGGCGGCCAGCGCCCCGGCAATGACCAGCAGCAGCGCGCCGGTCAGATAGCGGCGATAGCCGAAGCGCTGCGCCAGCCACGGCTGCTTCAGGATCGTCAGCATGCTGCCGACCGCGTAGGCTGCCTGCACCAGCGCGAAGCTGCGCGGATCGCCGTCGATGCCGCCGACGATATGGCTGGCGGCGAAGACGAACATGATGTTCTCGAGGAATTCGACGGCGGTGGCCAGCGCCAGCAGCAGCATCAGCAACGTCTGGCGTTGGCGGTGGCCGAGCAGTTGCGGATGCAGCCGCAGCCCGAGCCCCAGCCCCAATCGCAGCGGCAGCCGCAGCCGCAGCCGTAGCAGTACCCGTAATCGCAGCTGGAGCCCCAGCCGCCACCACAGCCGGCACCACAGCCGGCACCACAGCCGGCACCACAGCCGGCACCACAGCCGGCTGCGGCGCAGCCGCGTGGACCCGCGCGATACGACCTGCGCGCTCATGATTGCAGCGTGTCCAGATGCTGGTGCAGTTTCGCGAGCGCGCGCGTCGCGCCTGCCAGTCCCGTCTCGCCCAACGGGCCCCATGCTTCCCCGTACGCCGCATGCACGACCGGCGCGGCGCGCTCGACCAGGCTGCGCCCCGCCGCGGTCAGCCGCAGCTCGAGGCTGCGCCGGTCCTGCGTCGAGGCGCGGCGGCGCAGCAGGCCGCGCGCTTCGAGTCCGTCGAGCAGCCGCGTCATCTGTGTGCGGGTCGCATCCAGCGTGGTGCTCAGTTCCGACGGCATGCTCGGCTGGCCTTCGTCAGCGGCCAGCATGCTCAGGCACAGGTACTGCGACATGTCGAGATCGAAGGGAGCGAGCGCTTGATCGATATGCGCGCGCAGCAGCCGCGCCGTGCGCATCAGCAGCCGCGCGGCCATGATCAGGTCGCGCGGCGCCTCTGGATGGGCGGCGCAGAAGCGGTCGATGCGGTCTTCGAAGGACATGGTTCGATCCCGGGATATAGTTACAAACGTAATTATATCGAACGATATCAATTCTCGCCCTGATGCTGCCGATCCGGCCCCGATCCCCGCGCCGATCTCCAGCCCGGCGCCGGCATGCGCGCCAGGACAAGCTCCATCCCTAGGCCGCCCGCACACGCCGCGCCCGCTTCTGGCATCATCCGGTTATTGGCGCGCGAACCGTCCCCTTCGCGCCTTGCTGAACCCGCGGCAACGCTAATCGCCTCGCCGCCTTGCCCGTCCCGCTGTCGCCATGACGACCCCTGCCTCTCCCCAAGATCCCGAAGCCACCGGCGACGCCGCCGCACCGCCCGCCACGTCCTCCTTCGACGCACAAGAACTCGAAGCGCTCGCCGCGGCGTTTCACCGCGACGGCTTCGTGGTGTTGCGCGGCCTGGCGGAGCCCGCCCTGTGCGACGCGATGGAGCGCATCGCGCGAGCCCAGCTCGAGGCGGCGGTCGAGCCAGTCGAATACGAGGCCGAACTGGGCTATCCGGGGGCGCCCCGCAGCCGTGACGCTGCGGGCGGTGCGACCGTGCGCCGCCTGCGCCAGGCCTATGACCGCGACCCGGTGTTCCAGCAATGGGCGACCGATCCGCGCGTGGCCACGCTGGTCACCGCGCTGCTCGGCGAGCCGGCGCAGCTGACGCTGGCCCACCACAACTGCGTGATGACCAAGCATCCGACCTATGGCAGCCAGACCGGCTGGCATCGCGACACGCGCTACTGGTCGTTCGCCAGTCCCGAACTGGTGACGGTGTGGCTGGCATTGGGCAACGAGGACGAGCGCAACGGCGCGCTGCGCGTGATACCCGGCTCCCATCGCGTTGCGCTGGAACCGGGGCAGCTCGATGCCGCGGAGTTTCTGGTCGACAGCCATCCGGCCAGCGCGGCGCTGCTGGCGGGGGCGACGCCGCTGTCATTGCAGCGCGGCGACGTGCTGTTCTTCGACAGCCGGCTGTTCCATAGCGCGGGGCAGAACCTGTCCGACGCGGTCAAGCTGTCGGTCGCCTTCGCCTACCTGGGCCTGAGCAACCGGCCGCTGCCCGGCACGCGGTCAGCGCAGCACGGCATGGTCCAGCTGCCGGGCCCGATGGCCAGTTGAAGCGCTGAAGCGCGGAAGCGCGAAAGCGCGGAAGCGCGGAAGAAAACCGGGGAAGGCGCAGCCCTCAGGCCCGCAGGACCACGTGCGCGGCCCTCGGGTGCGTGGCCCTCGGTGCGCGGCCCTCGGGTGCGTGGCCCTCGGTGCGCGGCCCTCGGGTGCGTGGCCCTCGGTGCGCGGCCCTCGGGTGCGTGGCCCTCGGCGCGCAGCCCTCGGATTCGCGGCCCTCGGTGCGCAGCCCTCGGATTCGCAACCCTCAGGTGCGCAGGCTGACCAGGTTGGTAATCTTCTCGGACGCTTCCAGCAGCGGCGGCAGGAAACGGCGCACCATTTCCTCGGCGCTGGTGCGGTTGGCCTGGCCGCTGATATTCATCGCGGCAATGACCTGGCCGGCCCGATTGCGGATCGGCGCCGACAGCGACACCAGTCCTTCCTCCAGCTCCTGATCGTTCTGCGCCCATCCCTGTGCGCGGATGCGCGCGATGATCGCCTTCAGCTCGTCGATATCGGTGACCGTGCGCTGCGTGCGCTTGCGCAGATCGCTGGCGTGCAGCACGCGGTCCAGCTCCGTGTCGGACAGCCCGGCCAGCAGCACGCGGCCCATCGACGAGCAATAGGCGGGCAGCCGGCTGCCGATCGACAGATTGATCGTCATGATCTTGCGCGCGGGCACGCGCAGCACGTAGACGATCTCGGTCCCGTCCAGCACCGACACCGAGCAGCTCTCGTGCACCTGCTGCGACAGCGCCTCCATGATCGGCTCGGCCAGGTTCCAGAACGGCATCGACGTCAGATAGGCGAAGCCGAGGTCGAGAATCTTCGGCGTCAGCCGGAACAGCCGGCCGTCGGCCTCGACGTAGCCCAGGCCCACCAGCGTCAGCAGGATGCGCCGCGCGCCGGCACGCGTCAGGCCGCTGGCCTGCGCGATTTCGGTCAGGGTCTGGGCGGGACGCTGCGCGTTGAAGGCGCGGATCACCGACAGCCCGCGTGCGAAGGACTGGACGTAGCTGTCGCTGGGCTTCTCGGCAGTGCCGGTGTTGCCGGTGTTGCCGGCATTTCCGGCGGCCTGGGCGGCGGACGGCTGGGAATCCTTGGAATCGTTCGGGGCGTGGCTGGCCATCGAGGTATACGGCTGGATGCCGAATGCGCACGGAAAGGCCGAAAGAGTAGTGGAAAAGGCCGCAAACCGCCAGAGGGGCATGCCGCAATGCCGCGTTGCGCGACGACCCCGAGGCAGGCACCGCCCGGCCGGGACCCGGGAGCCCCGGAGCCCCGGAGACCCGGAGACCCGGAGACCCGGAGACCCGGAGACCCGGAGACCCGGAGACCCGGAGACCCGGGAGCCCCGGAGCCCCGGAGACCCGGAGACCCAGAGACCCAGAGACCCAGAGACCCAGAGACCCAGAGACCCAGAGACCCAGGGAACCGGAGACCCGGAGAACCAGAGAACCGGCGATCGGGCACCTCGAAGCCCGGCGGCCCGAATGAGAACCCTCAGCGGAAGCTCTTCTGCACCAGCACGAACGCCGCGATCAGCACGCAGACCAGCGCGAAGCCGTGCAGCAGGTCCATGCCCGCCAGCAAGGTGGCCTGGCGGTCCACCTCCTGCGACAACTGCGCCAGGTCCAGGGCCGACAGCCCGCCGCCCTGCTGCAGGGCGGGCTCGAAGCGCGTCACGTGTTCGACCAGATGGGTGCGGTGCGTGGCCGCGCCTTCCTGCATCCACATGCTGGCCAGCCCGGTGCCCGTCGCCGAGGCGATCTGCTTGCAGACGTTCTTGAACTGGTAGGCGTGGGCGAAGTCCTCGACCGGCAGATCGAGGTAGGTCATCGAGGCGACCTGGATCATCAGCAGCACCGGCGTCAGCCCCTCCAGCAGCACCACCGGCACCAGCGCGTAGTCGGGCGCGCCGGGCATCAGCCGCTGCGACAGCAGCATCGCGGCGCAGGCGTAAACCACCAGGCCGGCCGCGATCACCCGCCGCTTGCGGAACACCATCGCCATGCACAGGGTCAGCACCACCGCGCCGATCGCCGACACGGTGCCGCTGACCGACAGCAGCATGCTGGTGGTGCGAAAGGTCAGGCCCAGCCCGCTCTGCGTCAGCGTCGGCAGCAGATAGGCCCAGATCGCCGACAACAGGTAGTACAGCGTGTAGAAGCCCAGGCCATACAGATAGCGCCGGCCGAGCAGCCGCGACGGGTCGATCCATGGGTCCTGATGCCGGTGCAGGCGCCAGGCGCAGAACAGCAGCAGCGCCAGCCCGGCCGCGGCCATCAGCGGCATGTGGGGCGTGCTGAAGAAGCGCGTGTAGCGCATCTCCTGCAGCGTGTGCAGCAGCACCAGCGCGCCGGCCGCGGCGCTGAGCGCGGCGGGCCAGTCCAGCGTCGATACCGGCGGATGCGGGTCGCGGGGGCCGCGGCGGGGGTAGGTCAGCGCCACCAGCGCCAGCACCGGCAGCGCGATCACGGCCTGGAACAGGAAGACCGCGCGCCAGCCGATCTCGTCGAGGAAGATGCCGGTCAGCCAGGGCGTCACCGCCAGCAGCCCGAACGAACCCAGGCCGAAACGCAGCAGCAGCGGGGCGCGCTCGGCCGGCGCCGTCAGCAGCTGCACCAGGATGCGCGAGGCCGCGAACAGGCCGCCGGCGCCCAGGCCCTCGACCGTCTTGCCGACGATCAGGCCCGTCGGCGAGCCGGCCTCCGCGCACAGGATCGCGCCGAGCACGAACACCACCAGCGACGCCATCGTGAAGCGCTTGTAGGTGATGCGCCGCGCGATCTGGTCGAGCAGCATGTTCATCAGCACGGCCGCCGCGGCATAGGCGCTGACCGCGTACAGGTAGTCGCTGGGCGTCGCGTTGACGCCGCCCTGGATGTGCTGGCTCGCTACCGCCATCATCAGCGTCGACGAGAAGTCGAGCCCGGTGACCAGTCCCAGCGTCAGGCCGAACGCCGACAGGCGCAGCGGTCCCATCTCGGGGTGAGAGGCGAGGCGCAGCGAAGGTGGCGGGGCGGGGTTCGGGGCGGGATTCGGCGCGGGATGGCCGGCCGGCAGCGGTTGGTGGGGCATGGGCGCCAGCTTAGCGACGCGCGCGTGCGGGAAAAACCGCCTGGGCTGGAAACTTCGTCCGGCTGCCGGAACAATCGGCGCGCGGCCGGATGGAATGCGTAGGGAACGTGCGGGGAGCCCGCAGGGAACGCGTAGAAGCGCATGAGCGCAGCGAGCGCGCGCGAAACGAGCAGGCAACGCGGGCCTCCCGGCATCTGCGTCCAACGCCCGCGCCTATGAAAAAACCGGCCCGCGGGCCGGTTTTCGCTGGCACGCCGGATGGCGCGCGCTGGCGTGCGGAGGCGTCAGGCGCCCTGGCCGAAATGGTCGCGACCGTCCGACACGTGGTCGGCGCGGGCGCCGTCCGTGTACGCGTCGACGCTGCGGGCGCCATCGGTGTAGGCGTCCACCGTGCGGGCGCCGTCGCTGTACGGGTCGGCCTTGCCGACGTGCATCGAGGCGCCTTCGAGGCGCAGCACGTCGCGATCGAGCGTGGTGGCGTGCAGCGCGGTGGCGGACAGGGACAGGCCGGCGGCGCAGAGCAGCGCGAAGGCCAGGCGACGGGGTTGTGCAAGAGTCTTCATGGTTCTTTTTCCTTTGATCAAAGCCGCGTGGCCGGCATCAAGCCGACCACACCGCCCGAATCTACGCCCGTCGATTGCGTGGAAAAAGAGGCCTTGCAGCAACACACTGTTCAGGCAGGCGCACAATGGCGGGGAACCATTGGCAGGACTACCTACAGGGAACCACCGGCAGGGAACCACCCGCAGGGAACCAACGGCGGGTAACCAACGGCAGGGCTACACCGGTCCGGCAGCGCTGGAGCATCCTGGCTCAAAGCAGATGCCGCAGGCCGAACAGATTGACGCTCAGGCCGGCGATCACCATCAGCAGCACCTGGGCAAGGATGAACAGCACCAGCGGCGAGATATCGAAGCCGCCCAGGCGCGGGATCACGCGGCGGATCGGATCGAGCAGCGGATCGGTCAACTGCTGGATCACCGGGGTGATCGGCGAGTGCGGGTTGACCCAGGACAGGATCGCCATCAGCAGCGTGACCCACATCACCAGGCTGATGCCCCACTTGAGCACGTTGAGCACCGCGATGCCCAGCACGGCGGGCAGCAGGCCGAGCGGGTTGCCGGCGGTCAGGCCGATCACGGCGAGCAGGAACACCACGGCGGTCAGCCAGGCCGCGACCACGGTGGCCCAGTCGATGCCGCCGACGCCCGGAATGATTCGCCGCAGCGGCCGCACCAGCCAGTCCGTGACCTGGAACACGGCGTGCGAGATCGGATTGCGCGCCGGCAAGCGCGTCAGTTGCATCCACAGCCGCAGCAGCAGCGCCATGCCGAAGAGCGTGAAAACGGTATCGAGCAGAAAGATGGCGATTTGCGAGAGCATCGGAATTCCGTGGTCGTGGCGCAGGTGTCTGCGGACGCACAGATTCTGCCATACCCGGGATGCCCCGCGTAGCGCAACGGTGGCCGCGGCCACGGACGCATGCCGGTGCGCCGCACGCTGCCTGACCGCCTTGCCGCGCACCTATAATGACGGCCGACTCCAGATTGCGGCCGCGCTGCCACGCCGGCCGCGCCATCGCACGCCATGACCCAGCCCCGTTCACCGAGCGCCACCGAGCTTGCCAAGCAGGACTTCGAGGCGCTGTCCGACTTCCGCTACCAGTTGCGGCGCTTCATGCGGTTTTCCGAAGACGCCGTGCGCGAGGAGGGCCTGACCGTGCAGCAGTATCTGCTGCTGCTGCATATCCGCGGCTTCCCCGGGCGCGACTGGGCCTCGATCGGCGAACTGGCCGAGCGGCTGCAGGCCAAGCAGCACGGCGTGGTCGCGCTGGTCAATCGCTGCGAGGCGGCCGGGCTGGTCAAGCGCAAGACCAATGCGGCCGACCGCCGCGTGGTGCAGGTCCACCTGCAGCCCAAGGGCGAGCGTTGCCTGAACCGGCTGGCGCTGCTGCACCGGAGCGAACTCGAATCGCTGCGCCACACCTTCCGCATCTCGCGCCTGACAGCCTTCAACGACGACGGCGTGGCGCGCGGCTAGGGTTCGCCGTTTCAGGCTGGGCCATAGCCGCGCTAGGGGCGGCTCGCAGGCGAGGCAACCCGCGGGCGCAACCGGCCGGCGCGTCTTGCCAAAACGTCAGGCCGGCTGCGCCAGCGCCTGCGCGAGGAAGGTGAGCGCCCGGCCATGGGCCAGCACGGCCGAGGGCTGGTGATAAGAGCCACGTGCCCAGCAGTTGAAGCCGTGGTCCGCGCCCGGATACACATGGATCTCGGCGCGGGGATTGCCGGCCATCGCCGCACGGACCTGTTCGACCGCCTCGGGCGGGATATGGGCATCGCGTTCGCCATAGTGGAACTGGATCGGTACGCGCACCGCGCTGGCCTGGTCCAGCGCGCGCTGGATCCCGCCGCCGTAGTAGGGCACCGCCGCGTCGACCAGCCCGCGCGCCGCGCTCAGGTACGCCAGCAGCCCGCCAAAGCAGTACCCGACCGCGGCGATCTTGCCGTTCGGCCCAACCTGCGCGCGCAGGGCCTGCGCGGTCAGCGCGATATCGTCGAGCGCGAGATTCGGATCGGTGGCCTGCCGCAGCGCCAGCCCGCGCTCCATGTCGGCGCCGGCATAGCCCAGTTCGACGCGCGGCGCCTCGCGCCAGAACAGGTCCGGCGCCATCACCACGTAGCCGTCCAGCGCGTACTGGTCGGCCACCGCGCGGATATGTTCGTTGACGCCGAAGATCTCCTGGATCAGCACGATGCCCGGCGTGCCCGGGCGCGTGCCGCCGGGCGGCAGGCTCAGGTAGGCATCGAAGGCGTGGGCGTCAGTGCCGACGCGGATCCAGCGCCGACGCGCGTCGGCTGCGGCGCCGGTGGCAGTACCGGCTGCAGCGCCGGAGGCAGATTGAGTAGCGGCCATGGGTTTTCTCCATCGGTGGGCGGACAGGGTAAGGCAAGCCGCGCGGGCTTGCCAAGCGCGCCAGTCCGGCCCGCGCGCCGCCCGGACGTTGTCCCGCCACCCATGTAGGCGGATTCCGACAAGCGCCGGGGCCGGCGGAGGACGGCGGTTCCGTGCAGGGCTTGCCATACTGCTGGCGGAGGTCCGCGGACATCCTGGTCCCGCTGCGCCTCCTTCGTTCCGCAGGGATGTCGATGACCGCTGAAGACGCGCCTGAAGACCGGCAG
>NZ_JCBAJO010000141.1:0-12779 GCF_059772245.1 Cupriavidus sp. R6-3 | reverse complement strand
GGTCACATTGGACGACTGCTTGCCGAAGCTGCGGGAGCCGCCCATGCGCTTGGCCTCCGCATCGAACACCATCCCGAAGGCCAGCATGCCGGCCAGCGACCCCGCCAGGAATTTTCCGCGAATCGTGGACATGATTTGTTATCCCCTTTTATTGCGCCGCAATCGGCGCTGATTCAGTACTTACGGCCGACATGCAAGGCGACCACGCCTGCCGTCAGGTTGAAGTATTCGACGTTCTCGAGGCCCGCTTGTTCCATCAACCGCACAAGCGACTCCTGGTCGGGGTGCATGCGGATCGACTCGGCGAGATACCGGTAGCTGTGGGCGTCGCCCGCGACGCGCTGGCCCAGCCAGGGCAGCACCTTGAACGAATAGACATCGTACGCCTTTTCCAGCGGCTTCCAGACCTTGGAGAACTCCAGCACCATGACCTTGCCGCCAGGCTTCGTCACGCGCCGCATCTCGGTCAGCGCCCGGTCCTTGTGGGTCATGTTGCGCAGGCCGAAGGCCACGGTGACCAGGTCGAAGTGATTGTCCGGAAACGGGATCCGCTCGGCGTCGCACAGGCAGGTCGGCGTCACGATGCCGTCGTTCAGCAGCCGGTCGCGGCCGACGCGCAGCATCGATTCGTTGATGTCGGTCAGCCAGACCTCGCCGGTCGGGCCGGCCTGGCGGGCGAATGCCTTGGCCAGGTCGCCGGTGCCGCCGGCGATGTCGAGCACCTTGTGGCCCGGCCGCACGCCGGCCTGGGCGATCGTGAACAGCTTCCACAGCCGGTGCATGCCGCCCGACATCAGGTCGTTCATCAGGTCGTACTTCGACGCGACCGAATGGAACACGCCGGCAACCTTGCCGGCCTTCTCGGTCTCGTCGACCTTCTCGAACCCGAAGTGGGTTTCGCTCATCGCTGGCTCCAGAAATCCAGGGGAGTCGGTGGGGACCGGCCGGCTCAGTGGTGGCCGCAGCCGTGGCCGTGCGCCGCGGCGGGCGGCATCGGCGTGTCGCGATCGGCGCCGGCGGCCTCGAGCCGCCGCAGGTAGTCCTGCCACAGCGCCTCCTGCTCGGCGCCGAGGCGGTACAGCAGATCCCAGGAATAGATGCCGCTGTCGTGGCCGTCGGAGAAGCGGATCAGGATCGCGTAGTTGCCGACCGGCTCGACCGCGGTCACGTTGACGTCGCGCTTGCCGGTCTGCAGCACTTCCTGGCCCGGGCCGTGGCCCTGCACTTCGGCGGACGGCGAATAGACCCGCAGGTACTCGAACGGCAGCCGGAAGCTGGCGCCATTGTCGAAGCCGATTTCCAGCACGCGCGATTGCGTATGGACCGTCAGCGCGGTGGGGTGCGGGGTATCTTTTTCCAGTCCTGCCATGATTGTCGGCGCCAGCCGTGTTGGCGCGAACCCGGGCCCCGGGTCGGGACTCACGCCGAGTTCACGCTTCTTGTACGACCCGATAGCTTACCGCACGCGACCCGCCTTGCCCATCTTCCAGCGCCGGCCGGGGCACGCCGGCCTCGGTCGCCACGCCATCGGCCGCGCCATCGGACTGCAAGGTCTCGCGCTCCGGCAGATAGCGCAGGCGGCGATTGTGGAAGGCCGCGACCGTGCTGCGGTGCGCGATGCTGACGATTGCCGCGCCGGGCAGCGCGTCGACCATCAGCTGGTACATGGCGCGCTCGGTCTCCTCGTCCAGCGCGCTGGTGGCCTCGTCGAGGAACAGGAAATCGGGCTTGCACAGCAGCGCGCGGGCGAACGCCAGCCGCTGCTGCTCGCCGGGCGACAGCCGCAGCGCCCAGTTGTCGAACACGTCCAGCTGGTTGGCCAGCGCGCCGAGCTGGGCCTGGCGCAGCGCGTCGCGCAGCGCCTCGGCCGGATGCGCGTCGCCGGCCTGCGGATAGGCCAGCGCGTCGGCCAGCGTGCCGACCGGCAGGTAGCTGCGCTGGGGCAGGAACAACGTGCGCGACGCCGCCGGCATCGCCACCGAGCCGCTGCCGTATGGCCAGATCCCGGCCAGCGCGCGGAACAGCACGCTCTTGCCGCAGCCCGACGGACCGGTCACCAGCCAGCGCTCGCCGCGTTCGATCGTCAGCGAGAACGCCGACACCAGCGGCCGCTTGACCACCGGCAGGCCGGGGCCGGACAGGACCGGAAGGGCCAGCGCCAGCGCGTCGATCTCGATGCGGTCGCGCCCGCCCGCGTGCGCCTCGCCGACGTTGACCTGGATGTCGTGCTCGCCGTCGTGCAGGCGCTCCTGCCGCTGGGCCTCGCGAATCGCGTGCTGGAAATCGATCAGGCGGTTCGACGCGGCCTTCCAGCCGACCAGCGTCGCGTAGTTGTCGACGAACCACGACAGCGCGCCCTGCACCTGGCCGAAGGCGGTCGACATCTGCATCAGCCCGCCCAGCGTCATCTTGCCGGCGAAATAGCGCGGCGCGGCCACCAGGATCGGGAAGATGATGGCGAACTGGCCGTAGCCCGAGCTGATGAAGGTCAGCCGCCGCGTATAGAACATCAGCTGGTTCCAGTTGACGCGGATCTGCTCGAAGCGCGCGCGCAGCCCGGCCTGCTCGGTGGGCTCGCCGCGATAGAGCGCGACCGGCTCCGCGTTTTCGCGCAGCCGCACCAGCGAGAAACGGAAGTTCGCCTCGTATTGCTCCTGCTGGAAATTCAGGCCGATCAGCGGCCGGCCGATCCAGTGCGTCAGCAGCGAGCCGAGCACCGCGTAGCCGCCGGCGAACCAGACCATGTAGCCGGGGATCGTCATCGTCGTGCCGCCCAGCGCGAAGCTGATCGGCCCGGACACCGCCCACAGGATGCCGACGAAGGACACCAGCGTGACCACCGAATTGAGCAGGCCGAGCGACAGCGACAGCGCGCCGTCGGTAAACAGCCGCAGGTCATCGGCCAGCCGCTGGTCGGGGTTGTCGGTGGCGTGGGTCTGCTCGATGCGGTAGTAGGCCTGCCAGGCCAGCCACTTGCCGAGGAACTGGTTGGTCATCCAGGTCCGCCAGCGCATCTGCAGCATCATCGTGTAGTACTGGCGGAAGATCGCGGCGACGATGAAGCAGGCCGCGATCATGCTGAACCGCAGCAGCAGCTCCTTGAACGAGGCGTAGTCGCGCTGCTCCAGCGCGTTGTAGAACACGCGGTTCCACTCGTTGAGCAGCACGTTGATGTAGACGATGCCCAGGTTCAGCGCGACCAGCAGCAGCAACAGCCCGAGGCCGGCCTTGCGGTCCTCGGATTTCCAGTAGGGCTTGATCAGCGCCCAGGTCGCGCGAAAGCGCAGGCGGCTCTGGATCTGCAGCTCGCGGGCCGGAACGGCGGGACCGGGCACGGTAGCGGTGGTGGGCGTGGACATGAAGTCGGGTCGGCGAAGGGGAAAACGGGAGCGGCGGAATTGGCGGAAACGGCGTCATCGGCCTATCCAGCCGGATCAGGCATCAGACGGCGCCCGCCCCGGCCGGGTTCCACGCCCGCGGGGCAGACATCCCTATTGAGCGCATTGGCGGCGCGTCGGGTTGACGGCCGGGTTGACGGCCGGGGCGACCGGAGCGCGATGCGGGATCGGCGTCAGTCGGGATCGGCGTCAGTCGGCCCGCAACGCGGCCAGCGCCGCGCGCAAGGCCGGCAGCCGCGCCTGCAGCGCCTCGATGCGGCTCGCGTCGCGCTCCCGCTGCGGCGCGGCCCAGACCGCCTCGGGAAAGTGGGTGTCCCAGCGATAGCGCGGGATGATGTGCCAGTGCAGGTGCGGCACCATGTTGCCGAAGGCGGCCAGGTTGACCTTGTCGGGCGCCATCGCGTCGCGCACGGTGCGTTCGACGCGGGCCACCAGCCGCATCAGCCAGGCCTGGTCGGCATCGGACAGATCGGTCTGCTCGGCCACGTGGTCCTGCCAGACCACGCGGCAGAAGCCGGGAAAGCGCTCGTGCTCGACCAGGATCACGCGGGCGCGCCGGCCCGGATCCTGCCAGGCCAGCTCGCCTCCCTCCCCTTCGCACAGCGGGCAGCCCGTCACGCGGGCCGCGCCCTGCTCCGCCGCGCTCATGGCCGGGTCCTCACACCAGGACCCGCTCGATGCCGCCCGCGTTGGCCGCGGCGACGTAGTCGGGCATCCAGTTCTCGCCCAGCAGATGGCGCGCCATCTCGACCACGATGTAGTCCGCCTGCACCGAGGCATCCTCGTTGTAGCGCGACAGGCCCTGCAGGCACGACGGGCAGCTGGTCAGGATCTTGACGTCGCCGTCGAAGCCGTCGGCGCGCAGCTTGCCGGCGCCCTTGCGCATTTCCTCTTCCTTGCGGAAGCGGACCTGCGTCGACACGTCCGGACGGGTCACCGCCAGCGTGCCCGATTCCCCGCAGCAGCGCTCGTTCTTCTCGATGCTGCCGGCCTCGCCGTTGCCGCCCATCAGCTGGTTGACCAGCCTGGTCGGGTCCATCGTCTTGATCGGCGTGTGGCAGGGGTCGTGGTACATGTAGCGCGCCCCGGTCACGCCCTCGAGCTTGACGCCCTTCTCGAGCAGGTATTCGTGGATGTCGATGATGCGGCAGCCCGGGAAGATCTTCTCGAATTCATAGCCGGCGAGCTGGTCGTAGCAGGTGCCGCAGCTGACCACCACCGTCTTGATGTCGAGGTAGTTCAGCGTATTGGCGACCCGGTGGAACAGCACGCGGTTGTCGGTGACGATCTTCTCGGCCTTGTCGAACTGGCCGGTGCCGCGCTGCGGATAGCCGCAGCACAGATAGCCCGGCGGCAGCACGGTCTGCACGCCGACGTGCCACAGCATCGCCTGCGTGGCGAGACCCACCTGCGAGAACAGCCGCTCCGAGCCGCAGCCCGGGAAGTAGAACACCGCCTCGCTCTCGACCGAGGTGGCCTTCGGATTGCGGATGATCGGCACGATCTCGTTGTCTTCGATATCGAGCAGCGCGCGCGCGGTCTTCTTGGGCAGGTTGCCCGGCATCTTCTTGTTGACGAAGTGGATCACCTGCTCGCGCACCGGCGGCTTGCCGACCGTGGCGGGCGGATGCGCGGTCTGCTTGCGCGCCAGCGTCTTCATCAGCTCGTTGCCGGCGCGCTGGGCCTTGTAGCCCCAGTCCATCATGACCTTGCGGGTCATGTTGATGGTCTGCGGGTTGGTCGCGTTCAGGAAGAACATCGCCGCCGCGGTGCCGGGGTTGAACTTTTTCTGCCCCATCTTGCGCAGCAGGTTGCGCATGTTCATCGACACGTCGCCGAAGTCGATCTTGACCGGGCACGGCGTCACGCACTTGTGGCAGACGGTGCAGTGGTCGGCCACGTCGGAGAACTCATCCCAGTGCTTGATCGACACGCCGCGGCGGGTCTGCTCCTCGTACAGGAAGGCCTCGATCAGCAGCGAGGTGGCCAGGATCTTGTTGCGCGGGCTGTACAGCAGGTTGGCGCGCGGCACGTGCGTGGCGCACACCGGCTTGCACTTGCCGCAGCGCAGGCAGTCCTTGACGCTGTCGGCGATCGCGCCGATGTCGCTCTGCTGCATGATCAGCGACTCGTGCCCCATCAGGCCGAACGACGGCGTATAGGCATTGCGCAGATCGGCGCCCGGCAGCAGCTTGCCCTTGTTGAAGCGGCCCTGCGGATCGACGCGCTGCTTGTACTGGCGGAAGTCGCCGATCTCTTCCTCGGTCAGGAACTCGAGCTTGGTGATGCCGATGCCGTGCTCGCCGGAAATCACGCCGTCCAGCGAGCGCGCCAGCGCCATGATGCGGGCCACCGCCTTGTGGGCGTCCTGCAGCATGTCGTAGTCGTCGGAGTTGACCGGGATGTTGGTGTGCACGTTGCCGTCGCCGGCGTGCATGTGCAGCGCGACGAAGACGCGGCCGCGCAGCACCTGCTTGTGGATCTTCTGCGCCTCGTCGAGGATCGGCTTGAACTCGCCGCCGTTGAAGATCTTGCGCAGCTCGGCGCGCAGCTCGTTCTTCCACGATACGCGGATGGTGCGGTCCTGCAGCAGGTGGAACACCGCGGCATCGGGCTGCTGCGCCAGGCGCGCCTCGAAGGCCTGGCCCAGCAGGCCCAGGCCATGGCCGATCAGCGCGGCGCGCGCCTGCGTCAGCGGCGTGTCGAGGTTGTCGCGCAGGTACATCCAGCGCGCGCGCACGTCGCGCAGCAGCGTCAGCGCCTGCTGCACGCGGTCCTCCAGCAGTTCGGCGCTGGGGATTTCGTTGGCGTCGTCGCTGCGGCCCAGCGGCAGGTTGCCGCGCGCGAAGAAGCTCTCCAGCTCGTCGGCGAGCTTGAGCTTGTTCTTGATCGACAGCTCGATATTGATGCGCTCGATGCCGTCGGTGTATTCGCCCATCCGGTTCAGCGGGATCACCACGTCTTCGTTGATCTTGAAGGCGTTGGTATGGCGCGCGATGGCGGCGGTGCGCGAACGGTCGAGCCAGAACTTCTTGCGCGCCTCCGGGCTGATCGCGACGAAGCCCTCGCCGCTCTTGCCGTTGGCCATGCGGATGACTTCCGAGGTGGCGCGCGCGACCGCGTTCTCGTCGTCGCCGACGATATCGCCGATCAGCACCATCTTCGGGAAGGCATTGCGCTTGCTCTTGGTGGCGTAGCCGACCGCGCGCAGATAGCGCTCGTCCAGATGCTCGAGGCCGGCGAGGATCGCGCCGCCCGGCGTCTTCGACTCGATATCGAGGAAGTCCTTGATCTCGACGATGCTCGGGATCGCGTCGCGCGCCTGGCCGAAGAACTCCAGGCAGACCGTGCGGATATGGCGCGGCATCCGATGCAGGATCCAGCGCGCGCTGGTGATGATGCCGTCGCAGCCTTCCTTCTGCACGCCCGGCAGGCCGGCCAGGAACTTGTCGGTGACGTCCTTGCCCAGCCCTTCCTTGCGGAACTTGCGGCCCTCGATCGCCAGCGTCTCGCTGCGCAGCAGCTTCTCGCCCGGGGCGCGATTGCCGTCGAACCACTTGAGCTCGAAGGTGGCCACCGGCACGTCGTGGATCTTGCCCAGGTTGTGGTCCAGGCGCGTGACCTCGAGCCAGTTGCCCTCCGGATCCACCATGCGCCACCAGGCCAGGTTGTCCAGCGCGGTGCCCCACAGCACGGCCTTCTTGCCGCCGGCGTTCATCGCGACGTTGCCGCCGATGCACGACGCGTCGATCGAGGTCGGATCGACCGCGAAGACGAGGCCCGCCTTGTCGGCCGCATCGGCGACGCGGCGCGTCACCACGCCGGCGCCGGAGAAGATCGTCGCGACCTTGCCCTGCACGCCCGGCAGGTCGGTCTCCTCGACCGGACCCAGCTGTTCGAGCTTCTCGGTATTGATGACGGCCGACAACGGTGTCAGCGGCACGGCGCCGCCGGTATAGCCGGTGCCGCCTCCGCGCGGAATGATGGTCAGGCCCAGTTCGAAGCAGCCCTTGACCAGCCCGGCGATCTCTTCCTCGCTGTCGGGGGTCAGCACCACGAACGGATATTCGACGCGCCAGTCGGTGGCGTCGGTCACGTGCGACACGCGCGAGAGCCCGTCGAACTTGATGTTGTCCTTCTGCGTGACGCGGCCCAGCACGCGCAACGCGCGCTTGCGCAGGTCGTAGGCGTCGGTGAACTCGCGCTTGAATTCCTCGATGGCCTGCCGGGCGAAGGTGACCAGCTGCTCGACCCGGTGCGAGCGGTCCTCGGCGGCCGGCTCGGCATGCTCGGCGCGATCGGCGGCGCGGCGCTTCTCGATCTCGGCGAGCCGGTGGTGCAGCGCGGAGATCAGCATCTCGCGGCGCTTCGGGTTCTCCAGCAGGTCGTCCTGCAGATACGGATTGCGGCGGACCACCCAGATGTCGCCCAGCACCTCGTAGAGCATCCGCGCCGAACGGCCGGTGCGGCGCTCGCCCCGCAGTTCGTCCAGGATCCGCCAGGCCTCCTCGCCCAGCAGGCGGATCACGATCTCGCGGTCGGAAAAGGAGGTGTAGTTATAGGGGATCTCGCGCAGGCGCGGAGGGGCGTCCTGCGCGGCGAGCTTGGCGTCGAGCACGAGTGGGGCATTCATGGGCGGGACCGCGGCATGCGGCGCACGGGGACGGTGCGCCTGTCGTCAACTAAAGCGCGATTGTACTGCAACGCCCCGTTTTTCCGCGGCGCAGCAATTCCATACCCGCGCTGGGGCGATGGGCACTCCGGCTGGCGGCGGGAATCGGCGGACCGTCTAGAACCAGGCCCGCATGGTGTCGCCGAGCCGCTGCCAGAAGCTGTCCGGAATCCACAGCAGCGCGCTGGTCATCGCCAGATAGCGCAGCAGCTTGCCGATCGCCATGTAGCCCAGGCTCGGCCAGAACGGCAGGCGCAGCCATCCGGCCAATGTGCACAATGGATCACCCAACATCGGCAGCCAGGACAGCAGCAGCGTCTTCGGGCCGAGCCGGCGCATCCAGCGGAAGTAGCGCGCGTCCAGCGGCGGCTTGCGGGGCTTGCGCGGATGCTTGCGGTGCTCGGCATGCTCGCGCTCGTGTTCGCGATGCTGGCGCCGCAGGTGGTAGCGCACCAGCGCCAGCTTGGCCGCATAGCCCAGCCACCAGTCGATCGCGCCGCCGAGCGTGTTGCCGGCGGTGGCCACCAGCAGCGCGGGCCAGTACATGTCCGGATTGAGCTTGATATAGCCGAATACCGCGGGCTCCGAGCCGACCGGCAGCAACGTCGCCGACAGCAGGCTGACGAGAAAGATCGCGCTCAGTCCAACCTTGGGCAGCGCGGCGGTGTCGAACAGCCAGTCGATCAGGCCTTCCATCGATGAATGCGGTGGTTCGGTGCAGGGTTCGAAGAGGGGTACGGTGGCCGTCGGCGACAAGGTCATGCCGGACCTGCCCCGCCCACGCGGCCGGCCATTCTAGCAAGCGCCGAACGGGGCAACCCGCATGGCACACCCCAGGGATTTGTGATTTACTGTTAGAGCCTTTTCGGCCCGAACGTTCACCGGCCGATGGACCGCGGCGGATCGCCCGTCGCCCGGATTGACCGCTGCATCGTTAGCTGCATCGTTGCTGTAACACTCGCTGCACCACCATCACGAAATAGCCGCGTTCCAACAAGCGGCAGCACCGCGCCGTAGCCTGTTCCGGGCAGTCATCGCGCATTTTCGGGATACACGCGGGATGTCCGGGGCCGGCCATGTGCGTCCACCCACATGGAGACCAGCATGGCGATTCCCATCCGCCTGACCGTCAACGGCAAGACCGTCGACGCCCAGGTCGAACCCCACACCCTTCTCGTCCAATTCCTGCGTGAACAGCTGCGCCTGACCGGCACCCATGTCGGCTGCGACACCGCGCAATGCGGCGCCTGCACCGTGCATCTGGACGGGCGGGCGGTGAAGTCGTGCAACCTGCTGGCGGTGCAGGCGGACGGTAGCCAGGTGACCACCATCGAGGGGCTGGCCCCCGACGGCGAACTGCATCCGATGCAGGCCGCCTTCCGCGACTGCCACGGCCTGCAATGCGGCTTCTGCACGCCCGGCATGGTGATGAGCGCGACCGCGCTGGTGCAGGAGCACCCGAACGCGGACGCCGCGACGATCCGCGCGCATCTGGACGGCAACCTGTGCCGCTGCACCGGCTATCACAACATCGTGCGCGCGGTGCAGCAGGGCCAGGCCGCGATGACCGGCGGCGCTGCATCGGCCAACGCATCGGCCAACGCATCGGCCACGGCACCGACCAACGCAGCGGCCACCGCAGCGGCCGAGTAAGGAGGAGCCCGCCATGAACGCACCCGAGACCCAACGGCTGGTCGGCGCCTCCGTCAAGCGCAAGGAAGACTACCGCTACCTGACCGGCATCGGCCAGTACACCGACGACATCGTGCAGCCGCAGCAGAGCTACGGCTATTTCGTCCGCTCGCCCTACGCGCATGCGCGCATCCGTTCGATCGACACGCGCGAGGCGATGGCCTCGCCGGGCGTGATCGGCGTCTTCACCGGCGAGGACATGGCGGCCGACAAGGTCGGCGGCCTGCCTTGCGGCTGGCTGATCCACAGCATCGACGGCTCGCCGATGAAGGAGCCCCCGCATCCGGTGCTGGCCCAGGGCAAGGTCCGCCATGTCGGCGACCAGGTCGCGCTGGTGGTGGCCGAGACGCTGCAGCAGGCGCGCGACGCCGCCGAGAAGATCGAGGTCGATTACGAGGAGCTGCCGGCGGTGGTGCGCACCGCCGACGCGACCTCGGCCACCGCGCTGGTGCACGACGACGTGCCGGCCAACACCTGCTACGTCTGGGGCCATGGCGATCGCGCGGCCACCGATGCGGCGTTTGCCAAGGCCGCGCACGTGACCACGCTGGAGATCGTCAACAACCGGCTGGTCCCCAACGCGATCGAGCCACGCGCGGTCAACGCCAGCTACAACCGCATGGACGACAGCTATACGCTGTACGTCGCCAGCCAGAACCCGCACGTCGAGCGGCTGCTGATGGGCGCCTTCGTGCTGGGCCTGCCGGAATCGCGGCTGCGCGTGATCGCGCCCGACGTGGGCGGCGGCTTCGGCTCGAAGATCTTCCTGTATCCGGAGGACGTCGCGCTGACCTGGGCGTCGAAGAAAGTCAAGCGGCCGATCAAGTGGACCGCCGAGCGTTCGGAGTCCTTCCTGACCGACGCCCACGGCCGCGACCATGTCACGCGCGCCGAACTGGCGCTCGATGCCGACGGCAAGTTCCTGGCGATGCGGGTCCACACGACCGCCAACATGGGCGCCTACCTGTCGACCTTCGCCTCCAGCGTGCCGACGATCCTGTACGCGACGCTGCTGGCCGGCCAGTACGCGACCCCGGCGATCTACGCCGAGGTCACGGCGGTGTTCACCAATACCGCGCCGGTCGACGCCTATCGCGGCGCGGGCCGGCCCGAGGCGACCTATGTGGTCGAGCGCCTGGTCGAGACCGCGGCGCGCGAGCTCGGCATCGATCCGGCCGAACTGCGCCGCCGCAACTTCATCCGCAGCTTTCCCTATGCCACGCCGGTCGGCCTGACCTACGACACCGGCGACTACGAGCCCTGCCTGCAGCGCGCGCAGGAACTGGCCGACGTGGCCGGCTTCCCGGCGCGCCGCGACGAAGCCCAGCGCCGGGGCAAGCTGCGCGGTCTCGGCTATTCCTGCTACATCGAGGCATGCGGGCTGGCGCCGTCCAATATCGCCGGGGCGCTCGGCGCGCGCGCCGGCCTGTTCGAGGTCGGCGAGATCCGCGTCCATCCGACCGGCACCGTGACCGTCTTCACCGGCTCGCACAGCCACGGGCAAGGCCACGAGACCACCTTCGCGCAGGTGGTGGCCGACCGGCTCGGCATCCCGCTCGACGCCGTCGAGGTGGTGCACGGCGACACCGGCCGCGTGCCGTTCGGCATGGGCACCTACGGCTCGCGTTCGCTGGCGGTGGGCGGCTCGGCCATCGTCAAGGCGCTCGACAAGATCGAGGCCAAGGCCAGGCAGATCGCCGCGCACCTGCTCGAAGCGTCGGCCGACGACATCGAGTTCAGCAACGGCGTGTTCCGCGTGGCCGGCACCGACCGCAGCAAGACCTTCGGCGAGGTCGCGCTGTCGGCCTACGTGCCGCACAATTACCCGCTCGACCGGCTGGAGCCGGGCCTGAACGAGAACGCGTTCTACGACCCGACCAACTTCACCTATCCGTCGGGCGCCTATGTCTGCGAGGTCGAGGTCGACCCGGACACCGGCGAGACCCAGGTGGTCAAGTTCACCGCTGTCGACGACTTCGGCAACATCATCAATCCGATGATCGTCGAGGGGCAGGTGCACGGCGGCATCGGCCAGGGGCTGGGGCAGGCGATGCTCGAGCAGTGCGTCTACGACGGCGACAGCGGCCAGCTGCTGACCGGCTCGTACATGGACTACGCGATGCCGCGCGCGGCCGATCTGCCCGACTTCACCGTCGAGACCGCGCAGGGCACGCCGTGCACGCACAACCCGCTGGGCGTCAAGGGCTGCGGCGAGGCCGGCGCGATCGGCTCGCCGCCGGCCTTCATCAACGCGCTGATCGACGCGCTGTCGCCGCTGGGCGTGCGCGACCTGCAGATGCCCGCGACCCCGCACCGGGTCTGGCAGGCGATCCACGCGGCCAGGCAGGGCGGCGGCACGCAGGGGGCTTCCCCGGCCGCGGGCCAGGCCGCGAACCAGACCACCGGCCAGACCGCCACCGCGGCCCGGACCATCTGACGCGCGAGGAGACTTCCATGTACGCATTCGAGTTCCAACGCGCGACCGATGCCCAGGCCGCGGCCGCGCTGCTGCGCAACGACCCCGACGCCAAGATCGTGGCGGGCGGACAGAGCCTGATCGCCGCGATGAAGCTGCGGCTGGCCGCGCCATCGACGCTGGTCGATATCAACCGCATTCCAGGCATCCGCGATATCCGCGTCGAGGGCGACACGCTGGTGATCGGCGCCGGCGCGCGGCACGCCGATGTCGAGGCGCACCCCGAGGTCAAACGCCGGCTGCCGGCGCTGGCCGCGCTGGCCGGCGGCATCGGCGACCGCCAGGTGCGCGCGCTCGGCACGCTGGGCGGCTCGATCGCCAACAACGATCCGGCCGCCTGCTATCCGGCCGCGGTGCTCGGGCTGAACGCCACCGTGGTGACCGACCGGCGCAGCATCGCCGCCGACGACTTCTTCGTCGGCATGTACGAGACCGCGCTCGAGCCGGACGAGCTGATCACCGCGGTGCGCTTCCCCTGTCCGCGGCAGGCGGCCTACGTCAAGTTCCGCAACCCGGCCTCGCGCTTTGCGCTGGTCGGCGT
>NZ_JCBAJO010000140.1:0-12915 GCF_059772245.1 Cupriavidus sp. R6-3 | reverse complement strand
GCGGGGCCACGCAGCACCACACCGAGGAGAAGTGTCGTGTCCGCAGCCAGTCCGAATCTCCGTCCAAATCCCCATCCGCAGGCCCGGCCCGAGCCGGACCAGGTGCTGGTCGACATCGCCGACTATGTGACCCGGTACCAGGTCAAGAGCGCCCTCGCCTACGACACCGCCCGCAACTGCCTGATCGACACGCTCGGCTGCGGCCTCGAGGCGCTGTCCTACCCCGCCTGCACCAAGCTGCTCGGCCCGATCGTGCCTGGCACCGTCGTGCCGCACGGCGCCCGGGTCCCCGGCACCCAGTTTCAGCTCGACCCCGTTCAGGCCGCCTTCAACATCGGCACGATGATCCGCTGGCTGGACTTCAACGACACCTGGCTGGCAGCCGAATGGGGCCATCCGTCCGACAACCTGGGCGGCATCCTGGCCACCGCCGACTGGCTGTCGCGCCAGCGCGTCGCGGGCGGCAGGAAGCCGCTGACGATGAAGGACGTGCTGACCGCGATGATCAAGGCCCACGAGATCCAGGGCTGCATCGCGCTGGAGAATTCGTTCAACAAGGTGGGGCTGGACCACGTGGTGCTGGTCAAGGTCGCCTCCACCGCCGTGGTCGCGCAGATGCTGGGCCTGTCGCGCGACGAGATCGTCGATGCGCTGTCGCTGGCCTGGGTCGACGGCCAGAGCCTGCGCACCTATCGGCATGCGCCGAATACCGGCAGCCGCAAGAGCTGGGCCGCCGGCGACGCCACCAGCCGCGCGGTGCGGCTGGCGCTGATCGCCAGGACCGGCGAGATGGGGTATCCCTCGGTGCTGACGGCCAAGACCTGGGGCTTCTACGACGTGCTGTTCGACGGCAAGCCGTTCCGCTTCCAGCGCCCGTACGGCACCTACGTGATGGAGAACGTGCTGTTCAAGATCTCGTTCCCGGCCGAATTCCACGCGCAGACCGCGGTCGAAGCCGCGATGACGCTGCACGGGCTGCTGGACGGCATGGGGCGCACGGCGGCCGAGATCCGGCGCGTGACCATCCGTACCCACGAGGCGTGCCTGCGCATCATCGACAAGAAGGGGCCGCTGGCCAATCCGGCCGACCGCGACCACTGCATCCAGTACATGGTGGCGGTGCCGCTGCTGTTCGGGCGGCTGACCGCCGAGGATTACGAGGACAGCGTCGCCGCCGATCCGCGCATCGATGCGCTGCGCGAAAAGATCGCCTGTGTCGAGGATGCCGGCTTCACCGCCGACTATCACGATCCGGACAAGCGCTCGATCGCCAACGCGCTGACGGTCGAACTGACCGACGGCACGGTGCTGCCCGAGGTGGCGGTCGAATACCCGATCGGACACCGGCGGCGGCGCGAGGACGGCATCCCGCTGCTGGTCGAGAAATTCCGCACCAATCTGGCGCGCCGCTTTCCGCCGAAACAGCAGCAGGCGATCCTCGACGTGTCGCTGGACCAGGCGGCGCTGGAGGCGATGCCGGTGCACGAGTACGTCGACCTGTATGTCATATAGCGTCGCCTCGGCATCGCTGGATGCCGCTCCGGCGCTTCGGGTCATCATCACCAGATGTGATTTGTTCCGCTCTTTTACTGGTATAGGATGCGCGAGGCCGAAGTGGCGTGCCGGTTGCCCGGGCCGGACGTGACGCATAAAGTAATGCTGATGCCGTCACGCCGGCGCCGCAGTCGCCGCCCGCCACGTCATGTCGATGCGCAGCGCAGTTCGCACAACGTCCGCACGAAGTCCCGCAAATAGCACCTCTTCGATTGGAGTCAGGCAATGCCCCACAACTTGAACGACACGCTCAAAGAATTCCAGATCGGCCCTTCCGCGAAGGGACAGTTCTACTCGCTGCCGCAGTTGGGCAAGACCCTGGGCGTCGCCATCGAGCGCCTGCCGGTGTCGATCCGCCTGGTCCTCGAATCGGTGCTGCGCAACTGCGACGGCAAGAAGGTGACCGAGGAACACGTGCGCCAGCTGGCCAACTGGGACCCGACCGGCGCGCGTGTCGACGAGATTCCCTTCGTGGTCGCGCGCGTGGTGCTGCAGGACTTCACCGGCGTGCCGCTGCTGGCCGACCTGGCCGCGATGCGCAACGTCGCCGAGAAGATGGGCCAGAACCCGAAGAAGATTGAGCCGCTGGTGCCGGTCGACCTGGTCGTCGACCACTCGGTGCAGGTCGACCACTTCCGCGAGAAGAAGGCGCTGGACCTGAACATGCAGCTCGAATTCCAGCGCAACAACGAGCGCTACCAGTTCATGAAGTGGGGCATGCAGGCGTTCGACACGTTCGGCGTGGTGCAGCCCGGCTTCGGCATCGTGCACCAGGTCAATCTCGAATACCTGGCGCGCGGCGTGCACCGCAAGGACGGCATCTACTACCCGGACACGCTGGTCGGCACCGACTCGCACACGACCATGATCAACGGCATCGGCGTGGTCGGCTGGGGCGTCGGCGGCATCGAGGCCGAGGCAGGCATGCTGGGCCAGCCGGTCTACTTCCTGACGCCCGACGTGGTCGGCGTGGAGCTGCAGGGCCGGCTGCGCGAAGGCGTCACCGCCACCGACCTGGTGCTGACGATCACCGAGATGCTGCGCCGCGAGAAGGTGGTCGGCAAGTTCGTCGAGTTCTTCGGCGAAGGCACCGCCAGCCTGTCGGTGCCGGACCGCGCCACCATCGGCAACATGTCGCCGGAGTACGGCGCGACCATGGGCTTCTTCCCGGTCGACGAAAAGACCATCGAATACTTCCGCGGCACCGGCCGCACGCCCGACGAGATCGCCGCGTTCGAGGCGTATTTCCGCGCCCAGGAGCTGTTCGGCATCCCGCGCGCCGGCGAGATCGACTACACCAAGGTGCTGACACTGGACCTGTCCACGGTGGCGCCGTCGCTGGCGGGCCCGAAGCGTCCGCAGGACCGGATCGAGATCGGCAACGTCAAGCGGACCTTCGCCGACCTGTTCAGCAAGCCGGTCGCCGAGAACGGCTTCAGCAAGGACCCGGAGGACCTGGAGCGCGTCTACAAGACCTCGGACGGCATTCCGGTGCGCAACGGCGACGTGCTGATCGCGGCGATCACCTCGTGCACCAACACCTCGAACCCGAGCGTGATGCTGGCCGCCGGCCTGCTGGCCAAGAAGGCCGTGCAGGCGGGGCTGCACGTGGCGCCGCACATCAAGACCTCGCTGGCCCCCGGCAGCCGCGTGGTGACCGAATACCTGAAGGCCGCGGGCCTGCTGCCGTATCTGGAGAAGCTCGGCTTCGGCGTCACCGCCTACGGCTGCACCACCTGCATCGGCAATGCCGGCGACCTGACGCCGTCGCTGAACGAGGCCATCGTGCAGAACGACCTGGTGGCCGCCGCGGTGCTGTCCGGCAACCGAAACTTCGAGGCGCGCATCCATCCGAACATCCGCGCCAACTTCCTGGCGTCGCCGCCGCTGGTGGTGGCCTACGCGATCGCCGGCAACATCCTGTGCGACCTGATGACCGAGCCGCTGGGCAAGGGCAAGAACGGCCGCGACATCTATATCGGCGACATCTGGCCGACCTCGGACGAGGTCAATGCGCTGATGCGCTTCGCGATGGACGAAGAGACCTTCAAGGACAACTACGAGAAGGTCAAGAAGCCGAGCACGCTGTGGGGCAAGATCAAGGGCACCTCGGGCCAGGTCTACGACTGGCCCAAGTCGACCTATATCGCGCAGCCGCCCTTCTTCGAGAACTTCACGATGGAGCCCGACAGCGGCGCGCGCAGCATCCGCGGCGCCCGCGCGCTCGGCATCTTCGGCGACTCGGTGACCACCGACCACATCTCGCCCGCGGGCTCGATCAAGGACACCTCGCCGGCCGGCAAGTACCTGCTCGAGAACGGCGTGCTGAAGGCCGACTTCAACAGCTACGGCTCGCGCCGCGGCAACCACGAGGTGATGATGCGCGGCACCTTCGCCAACGTGCGCATCAAGAACCTGATGATCCCGCCGCGGGAAGACGGCACGCGCGTCGAGGGCGGCTACACGCTGTTCCAGCCCTCCGGCGAGCAGCTGTCGATCTACGACGCGGCGATGAAGTACATCGCCGAGGGCACGCCGACGGTGGTGTTCGGCGGCGAGGAATACGGCACGGGCTCGTCGCGCGACTGGGCCGCCAAGGGCACGCAGCTGCTGGGCGTCAAGGCGGTGATCGCGCGCAGCTTCGAGCGGATCCACCGTTCGAACCTGGTCGGCATGGGCGTGCTGCCGCTGCAGTTCAAGGGCGAGGACAGCGCGCAGTCGCTGGGACTGACCGGCACCGAAACCTTCGACATCGAAGGCATCGAGGGCGAGCTGCGGCCACAACAGGACGTCACGCTGGTGATCCACCGCGACGGCGGCCAGACCCAGCGCGTGCCGCTGCTGCTGCGCATCGACACGCCGATCGAGGTCGACTACTTCAACCACGGCGGCATCCTGCCCTTCGTGCTGCGGCAGCTGCTGGTGGCGTAAACGCCGCGCCATGAAGGCCGCGCCATGGCCCCCGGTGGCATTCGCCGCCCGGGGCGATGGCGCGGTCATCGCCTTGTCATGACTCCGTCATCGCCGCTTCATGGCCGCTGCATGGCCGCTTCATGGCCGCTGCATGGCCACTTCATGGCCGCATGTAAGTTCCACGCAAGCCTGCGCTGCCACACTCGGTCTCATCCATAGAACAGCGCGGCCCCGCCCTGGCGGCCGCCAACGAGACCTGGGAGACAAGCATGGCCAAGATCCTGATCGCCTTTATCGTCATCGCCGGCGCCGCCCTGATGCTGCTGATGCAGGGAGGCGGCGACGTCTCGATGGGTGGCGAGCAACACGGCACCGAGACCCACGCGCCGGCCTCGGGCGAGGCCAAGACCCAGAAGTGACCGGGCAGCCCTGACGGGCTTGTGGCAAGGCGGACACCGTTCCGATGCGTCGCCCGGCGGCACCGCGCCGGTCCGGCAGGCACCTGCCGTATCGCTTGCGGATGCGCACTCCATGCGGGCGATGCCGACACGCCGACGATGCGGCGCATGGCACATCCATCAGGGTTTGCCCATGTGTTGGCTGGGCCGTGTCAACGCAACGAGTAGAATACCGTTTTACCGAAAAACGGATGAACTCAGCATATGGCAGGTTTTCGCCCCAAGGCCTCTCAACGACTGTCGCCGGACGCCGAGCGTCTCGTCGCCGACGCGCTCGCACTCGATGCGTCGGGTAGCCGCATGGAGGACGCGTATTGGGAACGGCGCCTATCGCAACGCCTGGGCCGGCTGCTGAAAAACGGCAGCCAGTCGGCGCTGGACGCCGCGCTCGAGCATCTGTTCAAGCACAACGTCGACGCCTCCGACGTCCTCGCCGAGCAGGCCGAGACGCTGGCCGAGTCGGCCACCGTCGAGATCGACGGCGTGCGTTACGACGCGCTGCTGATCGCGGCGCCGATTCTCGCCCACACCCGCTACGCGATTCCGTCGGGCGCGCTCAAGCCCGAGCAGGCGCAGACGCTGGCCGTCCACCTGCAGGCCCATGTAGTGGCCTCGAATGCCCGCATGGCGCTGTCGCCGTATCTGTACAGCATCGACCAGTTGCCGCGCACCCATAGCGACACCTTCGCGCTGACCCACAAGCTGATCTCGGCCGCGCTGGCCGGCGTCGCGCCCAAGGTCGATCTGCGCGACCTGCCCGAGACCGCGCCCATCCTGGCCGATCCGCGCTATCTGCTGGCGGTGGTGGTCGCCGAGCACGAGCAGCCGCTGTTCCGCTGGCAGGAGGAATCGAAGGAGCACCATGCCGAGCGCTCGGTGTGCCTGGAGCAATGGCGCACCCAGGTCCAGCCCTCGCTGGCGCTGCTGCTGCCGGGCTGCGAGTTCGAGCTGCTGCTGCCCGACGCCTTCTTCCTGTCGTGCCGCGAGTCGGACAAGAGCATCCGTCCGCTGACCGTGCGCGCGGCGGTCAACTATCTGTGCGGCACGCTCGATATCACGGCCGGCCAGCTGGCGGCCGTCACCGCGGCCTTCGGCGAGGACGAGGTCGAGGAATACCGCGTCGCCTTCACGATGCGCGGCGAGAAGGACGTGATCTACGGCATCGTCTGGCCGGTCTACGGCCGCGAGTCGGGCGAGATCGACGACAGCGGGCAAGGCAATCCGCTCGAACAGATCTGCGAGGAACTGCGCAACGCCGGCGTCGACGACATCTTCCGCCACGCCTCGCTGTTCGATCCCGAGTACTGCGAGGACTGCGGCACGCCGCTGTACGCGGACCGTTCCGGCGAGATCGTGCACGCCGAGCTGCCCGAGGACGCGCCGACGCAGCAGCCGCTGTTCCACTGAGCCGCGCGAGGCGGCAACGGAACGACCCGACGGCCCGCAACCTTGCGGGCCGTTGTCATTGCGGCGTGGCTCGTTGAGACGCGGACCGTTGCCCTTGCGCCGGGCCCGTTGTCATTGCGGCGCCGGCCCCTCGCTGACGCAGCGCCACAGCGGGTGGCCCGAGGCCTGGTACTTGCGCTCGAACGGCGTCATCGGCTGCGCCGGATGCCAGGGCTCGGTACGGGCGGGCCGGCCCACCAGCGCCAGCGCCTGCGCGAATTCGTCGATATACACCGGCCAGTTGCTGCGGCACTCCAGATAGTCACCGCAGGCGGCCAGCGCGGGAAACACCGCATGGCCGTGCCAGCGCCGTCCGAGATGCCCGATCTTGGGCCAAGGATTGGGATACAGCACGTAGTGGCGCGACACCGCGATGCGGTCGCGCTGCAGCAGGCGCCAGACGTCCACCAGATCGGCGCGCGCCCAGACGAAGTTGTCGGGCAGCGCGCCCTGCCACCAATCCTTGCCGGCGGTCAGCCGCTTCTCGGACTGATCGACGCCGATGACGAATTGGTCCGGAAAGGCCTGCGCCAGCCGCAGCGTGCTTTCGCCGACGCCGCAGCCGGCATCGAGGATCAGCGGCGCGCCGCCGGCGGCCTGCCAGCTGGCCAGCGCCGCGTCGAGCGCGCGCCGGCTGACCTCGCCGATCGGCTTGCGGAACGGTTCGGCGAGATGGCGGGCGACGCGGGTGGCAAGCTGGTGGTGGGCATCGGTCTGGGCCGACGCGATCGAGCGGGAGTTGGCGAACATGGGCGCGATTTTACCGGGCGGGCTCCGGCGGGCGCTCGTTGGTGGACGTGCTTTGGTGTTTCGGTGTTTCGGTGCTTCGGTGTTTCGGTGTTTCGGTGTTTCGGTGTTTCGGTGCTTCGGTGCTTCGGTGGATGGGCTTCGGTGGGACGCGCGTCGGTTCGGGCGCGCCGTGCCTGCGCGACCGCGCCTGCGGTCGCCATAAGCATATGACGCACGCATCGCACGCCGGCCGCGATTTATCGGCACAATGCGCACGAAGCCATCCGCGAACCCGCCTGCCCGGCGTGGCCGCCGTCCTCCCCAATGCGTCGATGTGTCGATGCGGGGACCGGCAAGCCCGCCTCGCGCGCAGGCCCGTACCAGGAGCCAAGCAACGATGCCGCACCGCCACCGCCCCCTTCACAAGTCCCGCCAGACGACCCCCGCCCAACCGTCCCGCCGCGGCTGGCTGCGCACCAGCGCCGCGCTGCTGGCCACGCTGGGCGCCAGCGCGGCCTTCACGCTGCTGCCCGCGGGCGCCGCCCAGGCCGAGGACCTGCGCATTGGCCTGGCGGCCGACGTCACCTCGATGGACCCGCACTGGAACAACGCCGGGCCCAACAACGCGATCGCGCTGCATATCTTCGAGTCGCTGGTGTTCATGGACAAGAACGCCCGCTATATCCCGGGCCTGGCGTTGTCGTGGAAACCGATCGACGCCACCACCTGGGAAATCAAGCTGCGCCCCAACGTCAAATGGCACGACGGCTCGCCGTTCACCAGCGAGGACGTCAAGGCGTCGCTGCAGCGCCCCGAGAAGCTGACCAACGCGCCGGGCTCGTTCACCAGCTACACCAAGCCGATCGCGCGCATCGACACGCCGGACCCGCTGACGGTGCGGCTGACCATGAACGTGCGCAACTACGCCAACCTCGCCAACGACCTGAACAGCGTGCCGATCATGCCCAAGCGCATCGCGGCCACGCTGAATCAGACCGACTTCGACAGCGGCAAGGCGATGATCGGCACCGGGCCGTTCAAGTTCGTCCGCTTCGCGCGCGGCAGCGAGATCGTGATGGAGCGCAATCCGGACTACTGGGGTCCGAAGCCCGAGTGGGACCGCGCGGTGTTCCGCATCATCACCGACAGCGGCGCGCGCACCTCGGCGCTGCTCGCCGGCGATGTCGACGTGATCGAAAGCGTGCCGTCGGCCGACGTGGCCAAGCTGAAGAAGGACGCGCGCTTTCGCATCGAGCAGCAGGTCTCGTGGCGCACGATCTTCTGGCAGATGGACCAGTGGCGCGACGATCCGCCCTATGTGACCGACCGCGCCGGCAAGCCGCTCGGCAAGAACCCGTTCAAGGATGCGCGCGTGCGTGCCGCGATCAGCCATGCGCTGAACCGCGACGCGATCGTCTCGCGCATCATGGAAGGCCTGGCGGTGCCGGCCTCGTCGATCGTCTCGCCGCAGATCTTCGGCCATCCGGGCACCAAGCCGGACGCCTACGATCCGCAGCGCGCCAAGCAGTTGCTGGCGCAGGCGGGCTATCCGAACGGCTTCGGCCTGACGCTGCATGCGACCAACAACCGCTATCTGAACGATGCCGCGGTGGCGCAGGCCACCGCCAGCATGCTGACGCGCATCGGCATCCAGACCAAGGTCGAGACGATGCCGGTGGCGGCGTACTTCACGCGCGCGCGCCAGGGCGATTTTTCCTTCCAGATGCTGGGCTGGGGCTCGGCCGCGGCCGACGTCGCGCTGCGCTCGATCACGGGCACGCCCGATCCCAAGACGGGCTACGGCACGTGGAACTGGGGGCGCTACAGCAATCCGCAGCTGGACAAGCTGATCGAGACCTCGCTGACGACGATCAGCAGCGACAAGGCGCGCGAGGAGAACGCGCGCAGCGCGGCCAGGTTCGCGCTGGCCGACCACGCCATCATCCCGTCGCACAGCCAGCTGGCGATGTGGGCGATGCGCAAGGGCGTACGCTACGAAGCCCGCACCGACGAATGGTCGCTGGCGCAGTTCTTCCACAAGGAATAACGGCAGGCGGGAGGAACCACCTCGCTCTCCCCGACTCTCCCACCCCTCTCCCCCCTGATCGGGAGAGGGAGAACCCCTGAGCAGAAATCCGGCGAGAGGCGCCCCTCTACCGCGCGCGGGAGAGGGGCCGGGGGAGAGAGCCGCGGCTTAAATCCGCAGCCGCTCTTCCTGCCGCGCATTCGCGCGGCGCAAGCCCTTGACCCACTGCCGCGCCGGCAGCCCGGTCGCTTCCTGCACCACGCGCGCGCGCTGGTCCAGGGTCTCCCAGTCGATATCGATCGCCGGCCCGTTGAAGGCCAGCGCGATCACGTTGCCGTCGTGCACCTCCGGGAACACCAGCACGCGGTCCTCGAACGCCTCGCAGATCCGCACGATGTTCTTCGGGAAGCTGTCGTGGTCGCCGAACAGGTTGATCGTCATCACGCCGGGGGCCTTCAGCACGCGCCGGCAGGCCTTGTAGAAGGCCGTGGTGTCCAGCACCGGACCGCGCGCGGTGGCGTCGTACAGATCGACCTGCAGCACGTCGTGCGCGCCAGTGCTGGCGGGGTCCATCACATAGTCCCAGGCGTCCTGCTCGCGTACCGTCAACCGCGCATCGTCCTCGCGCAGGCCGAACATGCTGCGCCCGGCGACGATCACGGCCGGATTCAGTTCGACCGCGGTCACGCGCGCCCTGGCGAAATGCCGATGGCAGAACTTCGTCAGCGAGGCCGCGCCCAGCCCAAGCTGCGCGATATGGAAGTCGCGCTGCGACGGCGACAGGAACAGCAGCCAGGCCATCATCTGCTGCGCGTATTCGAGCTCGATCGCGTCGGGCTTGCGCAGCCGCATCGCGCCCTGCACCCACTCGGTACCGAAATGCAGGTAGCGCACGCCATTCCATTCGGAGAAGGTCACCGGCGCAAAGCGCGGCGTCATCCGTTTCTCGTCGCGGCGATCCTCCGCCGCACCGAGATCGGAGGCAGTGTCGCGATCGTGGCGGCGCGCATTGCGCTCCCGTTCGCCGCGCGCGGGACGGCGGGAAGCCACGGCTTCGATCGATTTTCGTTTCAACAGGGTCATCAGTCAGCAATGCGGCAGGCTACGGAAAGACAGCCCGGGTCCAAGGCGTCCAAGGAGTCCGACGGGCGGTCCGCGTCAAATCACGGCCGCGATTGTGACAGAAGCGCGCGCCACAGCTGCAGCTTCTGCTCGAAGGTGCGCGCGGCATGGGCGGGGCTCGACGAGGGCAGCACCACGGTCTCGTAGCCGGCCGCGGCGAATTGCGGCGCGAAGCGGCCGGATGTGCCGCCGTTGAAGCCGACGCGGCGCAGCGCCGGTGCAAGCTGCCGCAGGCGCTCGAAATCGTTCGCCTGCGGATGGCGGATATTGGAATCGAGGCTGCCCGGGCGCACGCAGGCGCCCAGCACGTCCCAGATGCCGACGCGATGTGCCAGCACGCGCGTCAGCCGCTCGGCATAGGGCAGCTCGGGCAGCGGCTCGCCAAGCAGCGCCCCCAGCAGCGGCCAGAACTGGTTGCGCGGATGCGCGTAGTACTGGCGCGCCGCCAGCGAGGCGGCGCCCGGAAAGCTGCCGAGGATCAGCACGCGGGTATGGCGGTCGATCACCGGCGGCAGACCTTGCTGCAGGTCCGCCGGTACCTCCGGTGTTGCAACGGGCGTTGCACCGGGTAGTGCCCCCGCTGCCGCCTCCGGTCGCGCCGCCCCTGGCGCCCCACGCCGGGCCGGCATCAGGCCAGCAGCTTGTTGATCCGCTGCACGTAGGCCGCCGGATCCTCCAGCATGCCGCCTTCGGCCAGCAGCGCCTGGTCGAACAGCACGTGCACGCGGTCGGCGAAGGCATCGGCATCGCCATCGGCCCCGGCGCCCGCGAGCTGGCGCAGCTTGCCGACCAGCGCATGCGACGGATTCAGTTCGAGGATCGGCTTGGTCTGCGGCGCCTTCTGGCCGGCCTGCTTCAGCAGCCGCTGCAGATAGCCGCTGATCTCGCCCTCGTCCGACACCAGGCACGAGGCCGAGTCGGTCAGGCGCAGCGTCACGCGCACGTCCTTGGCCTTGTCGGCCAGCACTTCCTTCGCGCGCGTCAGCACGTCCTTCCATTCGTCCTCGGCCTTCTGCTGCTCGGCCTTTTCCTCTTCGTCGGCCAGCGCGCCCAGGTCCAGGCCGCCGCGCGCGACCGACACCAGCTCCTTGCCGTCGAACTCGTTCAGGAAGGACAGCATCCACTCGTCGACGCGGTCGGTCAGCAGCAGCACCTCGATGCCCTTCTTGCGGAACACCTCCAGATGCGGGCTGGCCTTGGCGGCATTCCACGTGTCGGCGGTCACGTAGTAGATCTTGTCCTGGCCTTCCTTCATGCGGCCGACATAGTCGGTCAGCGACACGGTCTGCTCGGCCGAGTCCTGGTGCGTGGAGGCAAAGCGCAGCAGCTTGGCCAGCCGCTGCTGGTTGGCCGTGTCCTCGCCCAGGCCCTCCTTGAGCACCTGGCCGAACTGCTGCCAGAAGCTCGCGTACTTGTCGCGCTCGGCCTGGTCCTCGCTGTCGGCCATCGCCTCGAGCATCGACAGCACGCGCTTGGTGCTGCCCTCGCGGATCGCCTTGACGTCGCGGCTTTCCTGCAGCAGCTCGCGCGAGACGTTCAGCGGCAGGTCGGACGAATCGATCACGCCCTTGACGAAGCGCAGGTAGTTCGGCAGCAGCTGCTCGGCGTCGTCCATGATGAAGACGCGCTTGACGTACAGCTTCAGGCCGCCGCGATGGTTGCGGTCCCACAGGTCGAACGGCGCGCGCGCCGGGATGTACAGCAGCTGCGTGTATTCGTTGCGGCCTTCGACGCGGTTGTGCGTCCACGCCAGCGGCTTCTCGTGGTCGTGCGCGATGTGCTGGTAGAAGGCGACGTACTGCTCGTCGGTGATGTCGCTCTTGGCGCGGGTCCACAGCGCGCTGGCCTGGTTGACGCTCTCCCACTCGCCGGTGCGCTTGTACGCGCTGGTGTCGGCGTCCCAGACCTCCTTGGGCATGCGGATCGGCAGCGAGATATGGTCCGAGTACTTGCGGATGATGTCCTTGAGCTTCCACGCCGACAGGAAGTCGTCCTCGCCCTCGCGCAGATGCAGCGTGATGGCGGTGCCGCGCTCGGCGCGCTCGATCGCATCGACGGTGAACTCGCCGTCGCCGCCGCTCTCCCAGCGCACCGCCTCGGAGGCGGGTACGCCGGCGCGGCGGGTCTCGACCGTGACGCGGTCGGCGACGATGAAGGCCGAGTAGAAACCGACGCCGAACTGGCCGATCAGCGCGGCGTCCTTTTGCTGGTCGCCCGACAGCTGCTCGAAGAATTCCTTGGTGCCCGAACGCGCGATCGTGCCCAGGTTGCGGATCGCCTCGTCGCGGCTCATGCCGATGCCGTTGTCGGTGATCGTGATGGTGCGGGCCTTGCTGTCGGTCTCGATGCGGATCGCCAGGTCGGCGTCGTTCTCCAGCAGCGCGGGATTGGCGATCGCCTCGAAGCGCAGCTTGTCGGTGGCATCCGAGGCGTTCGAGATCAGCTCGCGCAGGAAGATCTCCTTGTTGCTGTACAGGCTGTGGATCATCAGATGCAGCAGCTGCTTGACTTCCGCCTGGAAGCTCATCGTCTCGTGCGTGGCGTTCATGGTTCTCCTCGTGAATGGATCCGGGCGCCGCCGCCGCGCAGGGCGGCAGCGCCATCGTGCAATTCGCGTCGCCGCGGCGGGCTTGGCATGGCGCTGGGCCAGGGCCGGCATGGCCGCGC
>NZ_JCBAJO010000014.1:0-50595 GCF_059772245.1 Cupriavidus sp. R6-3 | reverse complement strand
CCGGGCCGATGCCGCCCAGCCCCGGACCGCGTTGCGCGCCATCGCGCTGCGGTTGCGGCCATGAGCACGACGGCTGCAACCATGAGCGCGGCGGTCGTCGCCCCGTGTGCAATCGGATCGAGCGTGCGCGGCAGCGCCGGTACGCCATGGCAGTCCGCGGCGACGGCCGGATGGTCGCTGGTCGAGGTGATGGTCGGCCTGCTGCTGGGCGCGCTGGCGAGCAGCGCGGCGGTGACGGCTTGGCTCACCATGCGATCCGCCTATGTCCTGGCCGCCGAGCAACGCGAACTGGAGCAGCGCGGCGGCGCCCTGCTGGAGGCGATTGCCGGGCTGCTGCGCCATGCGGGCTGGCATCCGGCTCCGACCGCCGCCCTGCCTCCGCCGCTGATCGGCCGCGACGACTGCGGCCAGCCGACGCTCGGCGACGCCCTGAGCTGCGGCAAAGCCGGCGTCGCCGGCAGCGATGCGCTGCTGATCCGCTTCGGCGGCGACCATCCGTTTGGCGATCCGGCGGTGCCCGACCGCTACCTGTCCGACTGCAGCGGTTACCCGGTCTCCATCGCGGTGGCCGCTACGGAAACCGCAGGGGCCTCGTCGCCGCAGGCGGCCGGCTACCTGACCGCCAACCTGCTGTACGTGGCCAACGGCGCCGACGGCGAGCCGCAATTGCTGTGCCGCTATCCCGGGCGCCGCGATGGTGGCAGTGGCAGCAGTAGTAGCGGTGGCGGTGGCGGTGGCGGTGGCGGTGGCGGTGGTGGCGGTGGTGGTAGCGGTGGTGGCGGTGGTGGCGGTGGTGGTGTCAGTGGCGGCATTGGGGGCAGCGGCGGCACGACGTGGAGCACGGGCGCACTGGCCCGCGGTGTCGAGACCCTGCAGCTGCGCTATGGCGTCGACCGCGACGGCGACGGCCGCGTCGATACCTTCCTGCGCGCCAGCGAACTTGCCATCGGCGGACCGGATGCGTGGCGCAAGGTGTTGGCCGTGCAGATCGCCCTGGTGCTGCGCAGCGGGGCTGGCATGCCGGGCACGGCCGCGACGCCCTTGCCACTGCTGCCGCCACGCACGACCGGCGAGCAAGGCGACGATATCGCGTTTATGCCCCGCTCCCGGCCCACCGCTTCGCGGCGAGTGTTCGCCACCACGGTGTGGCTGCGCAATGCGCCGTTCTGTGCGGAGTCGACATGCTGAGATTCGAAGACGATGCGATGCCGCCGCAAGCCGCACGCGGCGCCATCACGCTCATTTCCGTAGTCGTGCTGTCGACGATGACCCTCGCGCTGGCCGGCGCGCTGTTCGTGCTGCTCCTGGCCGGACATCAGGCGATCGGCCAGCGGCTCGAGCGCGAGATCGCGTTCCGCGGCGCGGAGGTCGCGCTGCGCGATGGCGAGCGCGATCTGCGCAGCGCAACTGCCGCCATTGCTGGGACTGCTGCGACTACCGCGACTGCTGCGACTGCTGCGACTGCTGCGACTGCTGCGACTGCTGCGACTACTGCAACTGCTGCGACTGGTGCGACTGGTGCCACAGCTGCGACTACCGCCACTACCGCCAACCAAGCGCTCGCCGGCCACAACGATCGCCTCGCCTCATGGCCTGCGCCCGGCCATTGCGGCACGCAGGCGCAGCGCGGCCTGTGCAGCCCTGCCCCCGGGCAGCCCCCGCCGTGGCGGGCTTGGATGGACCAGGCCCTGCCCGCGGACGGCATCGGAGTGCCGATCGGAAACGTAACCGGTGCAATCCTGCCGCTCATCCCGCCGGAGATGGCCGGCGCGACCACCGTGCCGCGCTATCTGATCGAACGGCTGCCGCCGAAAAGCGCCGGCGGATCGGCGCCCGCCGGCGTGCCGGCGCAGCGCTATCGCATCACCGCGCTCGGTCAGGGACGCGATCCGGCCGCGCGCGTCGTGCTGCAGACCGAATGGATCGAACCGGAACGGATCGATCCGCCTTCACGGCGTGGAGCGGCAAGCCAGCCGGAAGGCGGCCGCGTCCGGCGAATCGGTTGGCGCGAACTCGTCCCGCCATATCCGTCATGACGTCATGCCGCGTCATGAGGCCGCCATGAGGCGCCATGAAGCCCATGACCCCTCCATGAGGTGCCGTGACCCTCCAGGGAGCGCCGTCACTCGCGATGACCCTCCGTGACCCCGCCGCCACCGTCCATGACCGCCAACCGCACCGCCGCCTTCACGCTGATCGAGCTGCTGGTCGTGATCGTCATCGTCGCCATCGTCGCCGGCATCGCGGCCACCAGCTGGCATCGGCACCTGCAGCGCAGCTGGCGCGCGCAGGCGCGCACCGCGATGATCGCGGCGATGCTGGACCTGCAGCGCCACGCGATGGCCCGCGGCAGCTTCGCCGACGACAGCGGTCGCGGTCCCGCGGGACGCTGGCCACAGTGGGTCCCGCCGCCGCCTGCGCGTCCGCACTACCGGCTGGCGGCGCTGCCCTGCACCGCCGCCGGCCAGCGCGACGCCGACCTCGACCGCTGCATCGAACTGCACGCCTTCCCGCAATGGCCCGACGTCACTTGCGGCACGCTGATCCTGCGCGGCAGCGGCGAGTGGCTGGTGGAATCGCAGGACCAGGCGGGACCCGTACCATGGCCGGAGGGCTGCTGAGCGTCCGCGGCGGCGAGCGCGGGCGGCACCCCGCACGCTCGGCGGGCGCCACACTGATCGAATGGCTCGCCGCGATGGCGATCACGGCAACGCTGGCCGCTGCCGGCTACCCGTCCTATCGCGACGCGCTGGAGCGGCAGCAGGTGCGCCTGGCCGCCGACCTGCTGGCCGCCTCGATCGAGATGGCGCGCGAATTCGCGCTGGCCAGGCGCAGCACGGTTCTGCTGGCGCCGCAGCCCGGCTTCTCCGACTTCTCGCGCGGATGGCATATCGTCGCGAGGGAGGCCCGGGTGGCGGACGGGGCCACCGGGGCCACCGGGGCCATCGGAGCCACCAGGGCCATCGGAGCCACCAGGGCCAGCGAGGCCACAAGGACCAGCCAAGCCCCCGACGCCCCGGTGCTGTCATCGGTGGGCCTGGCCGCCGCCTGCCTGCGCGTCGCGCTGCGCGCCACCGACGGCGGCCGCGCGCTGCGGCTGGCTCCTGTGGGATACTCTCGGTCGGAACGTGGCGGCTTCTATGCGGCCACCTTTACCCTGCGCTGCGGCCATGCGCAGCGTCAGGTCAGGCTCGGCGCGCTGGGCCGCTTGCGCATCTGTACGCCCGGGCACGACGCCGACTGCGACAGCCGCATCGACAGCGAGCCCTGAGCCGCAGACCGGCCACGACCTTGGCCCGGCATGCCGGGCCGATTTAGCCCGACCGACTTGGCCGACCGACTTGGCCGACCGACTTGGCCCGACCGACTTGGCCGACCGACTTGGCCCGACCGACTTGGCCCGGCCGACTTGGTCCCAACCGAGTCAGCCAGCCCGACCACGCCAGCCACGCCAGTCAAGACAACCGGCAGGAAAACCGCTTACTCATGTTCTCCGAAACCGATCACGCCGCCATGCAGCAGGCCCTCGCGCTCGCCGCGCGCGGCATGTTCATCACCACGCCGAATCCGCGCGTGGGCTGTGTGCTGACCAAGGGCGGCAAGGTGATCGGCGAAGGCTACACGCAGCCCGCGGGCCAGGACCACGCGGAGATCCAGGCGCTGAAGAACGCCGCCGCGCGCGGCATCGATCCCGCCGGCGCGACCGCCTACGTCACGCTGGAGCCCTGCAGCCATTTCGGCCGCACGCCGCCGTGCGCCGATGCGCTGGTGCGCGCCGGCGTCAAGCGCGTGGTCGCGGCGATGGAAGATCCGAACCCCACGGTATCGGGACGGGGCCTGCAGCGGCTGCGCGATGCCGGCATCGACGTGCGCTGCGGCCTGCTGGAGAAGGAGGCGCGCGACCTGAACATCGGCTTCGTCTCGCGCATGACCCGCGGCCTGCCGTGGGTCCGCGTCAAGGTCGCGGCCTCGCTCGATGGCGGCACCGCGCTGCATGACGGCACCAGCCAGTGGATCACCGGCCAGGCCGCGCGCGACGACGGCCATGCCTGGCGCGCACGCGCCTGCGCGATCCTGACCGGCATCGGCACCGTGCGCGACGACGACCCCCAGCTGACCGTGCGCGCCATCGACACGCCGCGCCAGCCGCAGCGCGTGCTGATCGACTCGCGCCTGGAGGTGCCGCTGGACGCGCGCATGCTGACGCCTGACACCGGCGAATTCGCCAAGCCCGTGCTGGTGTTCTGTGCGATCGACGATCGCGCGCGCCGCACCGCGCTGGAGGCGCGCGGCGCCGAAGTGGTGGTGCTGCCCAACGCGCACGGCAAGGTCGAGCTGCGCCGCATGCTCGAGGAGCTAGGCCGGCGCGGCATCAACGAGCTCCATGTCGAGGCGGGCTTCAAGCTCAACGGTTCGCTGATCCGCGAAGGCTGCGCCGACGAGTTGCTGGTCTATCTGGCGCCCCGCCTGCTCGGCGACGCGCAGGGCATGTTCAACCTGCCGCCGCTCGCCCGCCTGCAGGACGCGCCGGCCTTCCGCTGGCACGATGTGCGGCAGATCGGCGACGATTTGCGGCTGATCGCGCGCCGCCATCCTGCGGGCTGAACGGCACGTCTCGCTGCGGGCTGCTAGCATGCCGCTTTGTCCTTGCTCTCTCCTTGCTTTCCCCTTCGCTTTCCCTCCCTGCTGACCAGACCATGTTTACTGGCATTGTGGCGGCCGTCGGCCGCATCGACTCCGTGACGCCGCTGGGCGACCAGAACACCGAAAACGCCGGCGTCCGCCTGCAGATCGACGCCGGGGGCCTCGACCTGTCCGACGTGCAGATCGGCGACAGCATCGCCATCCAGGGCGCCTGCATGACCGTGGTGGCGCTGCAGCCGGGCCGGTTCGATGTCGAGGTCTCGCGCGAGTCGCTGGACAAGACCACCGGCCTCGCGCAGCCCGGCCGGGTCAATCTGGAAAAGGCGCTGCGCCTGGCCGACCGGCTCGGCGGCCACCTGGTCTCCGGCCATGTCGACGGACTCGGCGAGGTCACCCATTTCGCGCCGGTCGGCGAATCGCACGAGCTGCGCGTGCGCGCGCCGCGCGAGCTGGCGCGCTATCTGGCCTACAAGGGCTCGGTGGTCGTCAATGGCGTCTCGCTGACGGTCAACCGCGTGACCGACCACGCCGACGGCTGCGAATTCTCGATCAATCTGATTCCCCATACGATCGAGGTCACCACGCTGCAGGACCTGCGGCCCGGCGCCAAGGTCAATCTGGAGATCGACCTGATCGCCCGCTATGTGGAGCGGATGCTGAGCGCCGACGGCAAGCTGGGCTGAACGCCCGCTGGCGGGCACGCAGGGCTGCCGGGGCCGGATTGCCCCGTCCATCGGCGGGCCCATCCCTCGTCCATCTCCTGGCTATCCCCCGGGCCATCCCCGAGGGCCATTCCCGGGCCGGCTCCGACCGGGCGCCTCGGGCCAACCCAGCCCCCGGCGCCCCTTGCCCCCGGCCCGCATCGCGTACAATGCCGGGTTAAACCGCGCGCCGCCCCGGCGCGCCGCAGTCGCCTCACGGGCCTCGCCCGGGGCCGCCCCGCCAGACTTTCCTTTGCCTACCTCATGACGATCGCCCCAACCGAAGACATCATTGCCGAGATCCGTGCCGGCCGCATGGTTATCCTGGTCGACGAGGAAGACCGCGAAAACGAGGGGGATCTGGTGCTGGCGGCCGATTTCGTCACGCCCGAGGCCATCAACTTCATGGCCAAGTACGGCCGCGGCCTGATCTGCCTGACGCTGACGCCCGAGCGCTGCCGCCAGCTGGAACTGCACCCGATGGTCAGCCGCAACGGCACCCCGCACGGCACCGCGTTCACGGTGTCGATCGAGGCGGCCGAGGGCGTCACCACCGGCATTTCGGCGGCCGACCGCGCCCGCACCGTGCAGGCCGCCGTCGCCCGCGACGCCAAGCCGAGCGATCTGGTCCAGCCGGGCCACATCTTCCCGCTGACCGCCCAGCCCGGCGGCGTGCTGATGCGCGCCGGCCATACCGAGGCGGGCTGCGACCTGGCCGCGCTGGCCGGCGTGACCCCGGCCGCGGTGATCTGCGAAATCATGAAGGACGACGGCACCATGGCGCGCCTGCCGGACCTGATCGAATTCGCCGAGCTGCACGGCCTGAAGATCGGCACCATCGCCGACCTGATCCACTACCGCAGCCGCACCGAATGCATCGTCGACCGCGTCGGCGAGCGCACCATGCAGACCCCGTACGGCACCTTCCGCAGCATCGCCTACCGCGACAAGCCCAGCGGCCACGCCCATCTGGCGCTGATCAAGGGCGACCCGCAGCGCGACCGCGAGACCCTGGTGCGCGTGCACGAGCCGCTGTCGGTGCTGGACCTGCTCGAGGTCTCGCGCACCACCCACTCGTGGACCGTGCCGGCCTCGCTGGAGGCGATCGGCGCGGCCGACAGCGGCGTGATGGTGCTGCTGAACTGCGGCGACAGCGCCGAGCGGCTGTTCGCGCAATTCAGCGCGCTGGACGAGCCGCAGACCCGCGCCCCGCGCAAGCCCGACCTGCGCACCTACGGCATCGGCGCGCAGATCCTGCGCGATGTCGGCGTCGGCAAGATGCGCGTGCTGGCCTCGCCGCGCAAGATGCCCAGCATGACGGGCTACGATCTCGAAGTGACCGGCTACCAGCCGATGAACGGCGACGACGACTGAGCGTCCCCCCCCCAATACCGGCGGCCGGCCCATCCCGGGCGCGGCCGCCCACCGAACCCTGGAGAACGATATGGATCACGGTTTCTACCCGAGCAACCTGGACGGCGAAGGCCTGCGCATCGGCATCGTGCAGGCGCGTTTCAACGAGCCGGTCTGCGACGAGCTGCGCGAGGCCTGCGTGGCCGAGCTGGAAAAGCTGGGCATCGAAGGCGAAGACACGCTGGTGGTGACGGTGCCCGGCGCACTGGAAATCCCGCTGGCGCTGCAGAAGATGGCCGAGAGCGGCCAGTTCGATGCGCTGATCGCGCTGGGCGCCGTGGTGCGCGGCGAAACCTACCACTTCGAGCTGGTTTCGAACGAGTCGGGCGCGGGCATCACCCGCGTCGGCCTGGACTTCAACCTGCCGATCGCGAACGGCATCCTGACCGTCGATACCGACGCCCAGGCCCATGCACGCACCCGCGAGAAGGGCCGCGACTGCGCCCGTGCCGCGGTCGAGATGGCGAACCTGGTGGCGGCGCTCGATTCGCTGCGCGGCCAGGACGACGAGGACGAGGACGACGATGAGTGATGCAGCACAGGGCGGCAAGCCTGCCGCCAAGTCCGGCCGCTCCGACGCCAAGGCGCCGCCCAAGAGCGCGCGCCGCCGTTCGCGCGAACTGGCGCTGCAGGGCCTGTACCAGTGGCTGCTGAACCGCAACGACATCGGCGCGATCCAGGCCCATCTGCACGACGCCCAGGGCTTCAACAAGGCCGACCGCGAGCATTTCGACGCGCTGCTCAATGGCGCCGTGCGCGAGGAAGAGCGGCTGACCGCCGCCTTCTCGCCGTTCCTGGACCGCACCGTCGAGGAACTGTCGCCGGTCGAGCGCGCCGCGCTGCTGATCGGCAGCTACGAGCTGGTGCATTGCATCGACATCCCGTACAAGGTCGTCATCAACGAGGCCGTCGAGCTGACCAAGACCTTCGGCGGCGTCGAGGGCTACAAGTACGTCAACGGCGTGCTCGACAAGGTTGCCGCGCAGGTGCGCGCCACCGAGGTCGCCGCCCGACGCTGACCGGCGCCCCGCCCCGCGGCATGCGCCGGACCGACACCCGCCCAGGCGGGTGTTTTCATTTCCGGCGATGATCGCGGGAGTGCGCCACACCGCGCCGGACCGCACCGCCCCGCGCCACGACGGCGCACCGCCTTACCCACCGATTCCAAGTTACCGCCATGGACCCACAGCGCCTCGCCACTGCCTCCCGCCTCGCCAATATCCGCGCCTTCCACGTGATGGAACTGGCCAAGCAGGCCGCCGAGCTCGAACGTGCCGGCCGGCACATCATCCATATGGGCATCGGCGAGCCCGACTTCACCGCGGCCGAGCCGGTGATACGGGCGGCGGAAGCGGCGATGCGTCGCGGCGTGACGCAATACACCGGCGCGCTGGGCATCCACGCGCTGCGCGAGGCGATCGCGGGCTACTACAAGACCGCCTACGGGCTCGATATCCCGGCCCGCCGGGTGATCGTCACCGCCGGTGCCTCCGGCGCGCTGCTGCTCGCCTGCGCGGTGCTGGTGGAGATCGGCGCCGAGGTGCTGATGCCGGACCCGAGCTATCCCTGCAACCGGCATTTCGTCGCGGCCTTCGACGGCGTCGCCCGGATGATCCCGAGCGGCCCGGAGGCGCGCTTCCAGCTGACCGCCGACCAGGTGCGCGAACACTGGGGCGAAGCCACCCGCGGCGTGCTGCTGGCCTCGCCGTCGAACCCGACCGGCACTTCGATCCTGCCCGACGAGCTGGATCGCATCCTCGCCGAGGTGCGGCAGCGCCGGGGCTTTGCCATCGTCGACGAGATCTATCAGGGGCTGTCGTACGACGGTCGGCCGGTGTCGGCGCTGTCGCTCGACGACAATGTCGTCACGGTCAACAGCTTCTCCAAGTACTTCAACATGACCGGCTGGCGGCTGGGCTGGCTGGTGGTGCCGGAGGCGCTGGTGGCCGACTTCGAGAAGGTCGCGCAGAACCTGTTCATCTGCGCGTCCGCGGTGGCCCAGCACGCGGCGCTGGCCTGCTTCACGCCCGAGGCGCTGGCGATCTACGACGAGCGCAAGGCCGAATTCCAGCGCCGCCGCGACGCCATCGTGCCCGCGCTCGAAACGCTGGGCTTCGGCGTGCCGGTCAAGCCCGATGGCGCCTTCTATGTCTACGCCGACTGCCGCGGCGTCCAGCACCCGGCCGCCGGCGATGCGGACCGGCTGACGCAGGCGATGCTGCACGATGCCGGCGTGGTGCTGGTACCCGGCCTGGACTTCGGCCCGCATACCGCGCGCGAGTACATCCGCATCTCGTACGCGACATCGATGGCCCACATCGAGGAAGCGATGCGGCGGCTCGGCAAGCTGTTCGGGAAATAGAGACAGCGATAGCGATAGGGCAATCGCGACGGCGGGCCATCGAGCCCGCCAAAACAGCCCGCCAAAACGAAAGCGGCGCAGCCAACCAGGCTGCGCCGCTTTTCTTGACCGCGCGCTTTCGACCGCGCGCCTTCTACCATGCGCGGACCCGCCGCGCCGGCATCAGGCCTTGCGGGGCGTCTGCGCCGCCTCCAGCTCGAACTTCTCCGGCTCGGGCGTATGCTCGGCCTGCGTCTTGGTCGACGACGGACCCGGCAGCGACTCGGTCGCGTCCGGCGTCGCCGCCGGCGCGTTGCCGCGGATGCCCAGCACCTGGCGCAGCTTCGCGCGCTCGGCCAGCACCTTGGCGCCGTAGCCGCCATCGGTGGCCGTGGTGGCGCCCACGTAGTACTTCAGGCCGCCTTCGATCGAACCGGCGCGGGCGATGCAATCCTTCAGCACCAGCGCACCGATCTTGATGTTGGCGTAAGGATTGAGCGCGGCCGCGACGCCGCCGACGTGCTCGTACTTGTCCTGGTGGACCTTGGTCATGACCTGCATCAGGCCCTGCGCGCCCACGCCGCTCTCCGCGTACGGATTGAAGCTGGACTCGATCGCGATCACGCCCAGGATCAGCAGCGGATCAATACCGACCTCGCGGCCGGTCAGATAGGCGGCCTTGACCAGTTGCGCGGTCGCCTGCGCGGCCACGCGGTACTTGCGCGCGATGTACTCGGCCACCGCGGCCTGTTCGCGCGCGCTGGCCAGCGCGCTGCTGTAGCGCGCGTCCAGGGCCACGCGCTGGGCCGGGATACGGGCCGCCAGATGGGCGACCGACGGCACCTTCGACTGGCTGGCATTGGCCCACTCGCCGACGCCCGACACGCTCGGCAGACCCACCCCCGCCACGGCCGGCACTGCGGCGCCGCCTGCCGGCACCGCTGGCACCTTCACCGCCGGCAGCAGCTTGGCGGCCGCCACGTCGGCCGTGCTGGCATGCACCGGCGCCGACGCGGTCGCCGCCTCCAGCAGGATGGCGGGCGCCTCGTTGCCGGCCAGCATGCCGGCCAGCGCGGTGCGCCATTCCTGGCTGACCGACAGCGAAATACCGGCCACTACCGCGATCAGACCCGCGCTGTTCAGCGCGTATTTCAACGTTGCGCGACCGCTGCGCAGTGCGCGGCCCGCGACCGGATGCGCGAGACGAACCTGCAGGGCACGCCGCACACCGGGAACCGGTTGCCTGAAGCGGACCTGCAACGCCCGCCCGACACCGGGAAGATGAAGGGTTTTCCAACCACTCATGCTTACCTCCATGCGCCGCCGGCTCCCGGTCCTGCAGGGCATTCGCCCACGCATGGCCGTCCACTGGCAACGTAGTCAAGTAAGGATGTCGCACCGCCTTGCAGGGGCGATCGGCATCTGTTGTTGGTGGGCGCTCCCCAAGCGCCCAGCGATTAGCAGAGGAGGCTCTTGGGGTAGCCTGCCCTGCTGCGAAGACTCAAGACGCGCCGGTCATTGCCGGCGGTGATCGGAGGGACCTCCCTTGTAGCGGTCCGCTCTGGTTGATCCAACGTGGTGATCTGCGTTACACCCCTTGACAGGATCGAAAAGTTCGTTGTTGCAACGCAGCACACCTTTGAGCAGACGCGATTGTAAAAACCGTTTTATATCGAGTCAAGAATTAAAGAACGAAAAACAATTCCTTTTTGTTATAACGGATCCCCGCTACGGTGGGGTGAAAGAATCACTCAGCTGGCCGCAATCGTAGTGCTGGCCTAGGCTGTCCGGCCCTGCTCGTCCGCCTGTCTTTCAAAAAAACTTACAATTTGCCGGTACGCTGTGCCGCAAAATTTTTCTTCCGAAGCGGTCGAATATGGACCGCACTTCACTCAGATTGACGCTCCGACGAGCGTGGCGCTCTCGCCGCGCCCCTCGCCCAACCACAAATTCCTGATGCAATACAAAGACTTGCGCGATTTCATCGGTCAACTCGAACAGCAGGGCGAGTTGCGGCGCATCGCGGCGCCGGTGTCGCCCGACCTCGAAATGACCGAGATCTGCGATCGCCTGCTGCGTGCCGAAGGGCCCGCCGTGCTGTTCGAGAAGCCCGCGCGCGCCGCCACGGCAGCCGGTGAGGCGATTTTCGACATGCCGGTGCTGGCCAATCTGTTCGGCACGCCACGCAGGGTCGCATTGGGCATGGGCGCGGAATCGCTGGCCGATCTGCGCGACATCGGGCGCGTGCTGTCTGCGCTGAAGGAGCCCGAGCCGCCGCGCGGCCTGCGCGAGGCCGGCAAGCTGTTCACGCTGGTCAAGTCGGTCTGGGACATGGCACCGAAGAAGGTGTCGAGCCCGGCCTGCCAGGAGATCGTCTGGGAGGGCAATGACGTCGACCTGGCGCGCCTGCCGATCCAGAAGTGCTGGCCCGGCGACGCCGCGCCGCTGATCACCTGGGGCCTGGTGGTGACCAAGGGCCCGCACAAGAAGCGGCAGAACCTGGGCATCTACCGCCAGCAGGTGATCGGCCGCAACCAGGTCATCATGCGCTGGCTGGCGCACCGCGGCGGCGCGCTGGACTTCCGCGAGCACGCATTGGCCAATCCGGGCAAGCCGTTTCCGATCGCGGTCGCGCTGGGCGCGGATCCGGCCACGATGCTCGGCGCGGTGACGCCGGTGCCCGATACGCTGTCCGAATACCAGTTCGCCGGCCTGCTGCGCGGCAGCCGTACCGCGCTGGCCGGCTGCCTGACGCCGACGCTGTCCGAGCTGAGCGTGCCGGCCTCGGCCGAGATCGTGCTCGAAGGCCATATTCAGCCCGACCCGACGCATCCGTCCGGCTACCAGCACGCGCTGGAAGGTCCGTTCGGCGACCACACCGGCTACTACAACGAGCAGGACTGGTTCCCCGTCTTCACCATCGACCGCATCACGATGCGGCGCGATCCGATCTATCACTCGACCTACACCGGCAAGCCACCCGACGAGCCGGCCGTGCTCGGCGTCGCGCTCAACGAGGTGTTCGTGCCGCTGCTGCAGAAGCAGTTTCCCGAGATCACCGACTTCTATCTGCCGCCCGAGGGCTGCAGCTACCGGATGGCGGTGGTGCGCATGAAGAAGCAGTACGCCGGCCACGCCAAGCGGGTGATGTTCGGCGTCTGGAGCTTCCTGCGGCAGTTCATGTATACGAAGTTCATCGTGGTGGTCGACGACGACGTCGACGTGCGCGACTGGAAGGAGGTGATCTGGGCGATCACCACGCGGGTCGACCCGACGCGCGATACGGTGCTGGTCGACAACACGCCGATCGACTACCTCGATTTCGCCTCGCCGGTGTCGGGGCTCGGCTCCAAGATGGGCATCGACGCCACCGACAAGTGGCCCGGCGAAACCACGCGCGAATGGGGACGTCCCATTCAGATGGATGCGGCGATCAAGACCCGTGTCGACGGCATGTGGGAGACGCTGTTCGAACGGCCGCCCGGCGGTTGAGGGCCGAGGGCCGAGGGCCGAGGGCCGAGGGCCGAGGGCCGAGGGCTGAGGGCTTCAGGGCGTGAGGGCTTGAGGTGCCCGAGACCCTGAGCGTCCGGCGCCCTCCGGCGTCCTGGACGCGGCCGCCGCCATCCCCCGCTATCATCTGCAACCAGAACCGATTACAGGAGACCACGATGGCCAATGCGCTAGACCGAATCCAGGACCGTGCCCTGGTCCGCAGCCAGTCCTATGTCAACGGCGAATGGGTCGGGGCCGACAACGGCACCACCTTCCCGGTGATCGACCCGGCCAACAACCAGGAACTGCTGCAGGTCGCCAACCTGGGCGCCGCCGAAACCGAGCGCGCGATCGCCGCCGCCGAGGCCGCCTGGCCGGCCTGGCGCGCGAAGACCGCCAAGGAGCGTGCCAACCTGATGCGCCGCTGGTTCGATCTGCTGATCGCCCACGCCGACGACCTGGCCGCGCTGATGACCGCCGAACAGGGCAAGCCGCTGGCCGAATCGAAGGGCGAGGTCGTCTACGGCGCGTCCTTCATCGAGTGGTTCGCCGAGGAAGCCAAGCGCGTCAGCGGCGACGTGCCGGCCTCGACCTGGGCAGACAAGCGGATGGTGGTGCTGAAGCAGCCGATCGGCGTGTGCGCGTCGATCACGCCGTGGAACTTCCCGATCGCGATGATCACGCGCAAGTGCGCGCCCGCGCTGGCCGCCGGCTGCACCATCGTGGTCAAGCCGGCCGAGCAGACGCCGCTGTGCGCGCTGGCGATGGCCGAACTGGCGCACCGCGCCGGCATCCCGGCCGGCGTGATCAATATCGTCACCGGCGATGCCGACCAGTCGATCGCGATCGGCAAGACGCTGTGCGCGTCGCCGGTGGTGCGCCATCTGTCCTTCACCGGCTCGACGCCGGTGGGCCGCATCCTGATGGGGCAATGCGCGCCGACGGTCAAGAAGATCGCACTGGAGCTCGGCGGCCACGCGCCCTTCATCGTGTTCGACGATGCCGATATCGATGCCGCTGTCGAAGGCGCGATCGCGTCCAAGTACCGCAATGCCGGCCAGACCTGCGTCTGCACCAACCGCTTCTATGCGCACGAGTCGATCTACGACGAGTTCGTCGCCAAGCTGGCGCGGCAGGCCGAAGGCCTGCGCGTGGGCAACGGCTTCGACGCCGGCGTGGCGCAGGGTCCGCTGATCGACGACCAGGCGGTGCAGAAGGTGCGCCAGCATATCGACGACGCGACCTCGCGCGGCGCCCGCCTGCTGACCGGCGGCAAGCTGGTGGAAGGCCTGGGCTCGGGCCGCTTCATCGCGCCGACCGTGCTGGCCGACGCCACCCCCGAGATGCTGATCTCGCGCGAGGAAACCTTCGGCCCCGTGGCGGCCGTGTTCAAGTTCCGCGACGAGCAGGAAGCCGTGGCGCTGGCCAACGCCAGCGAGTTCGGCCTCGCCTCGTATTTCTACAGCCGCGATATCGGCCGCGTCTGGCGCGTGGCCGAGCAGCTCGAATACGGCATGGTCGGCATCAACACCGGCCTGATCTCGAACGAGGTGGCCCCGTTCGGCGGCGTCAAGCAGTCGGGCCTCGGCCGCGAGGGCTCGACCTACGGCATCGACGAGTACCTGGAACTGAAGTACCTTTGCCTCGGCGGCATCTGACCCGTCCGACCGCCTCGCGGGCGCCGACGGCGCCCGCCCCCACCCCTTGAGCCATCCCGGTCCCGCGCAGCCATCGGCACGCGGGCGCAAACAACAAGGCAGAGGAGGAGACATGACGACGCTGGAAGAAGGCAAGCTGGTCTGGACGCCGTCGCCCGCGGTGCGCGAGCGCGCGCGGCTGACGGCCTTCATGCGATGGCTGCGCGAAACGCGCGGCCTCGCGTTCGACGATTACGACAGCCTGTGGCGCTGGTCGGTCACCGACATCGAGGCCTTCTGGGACGCGATCCGCGCCTACTTCGATGTCCGCTTCGACACGCCGGCCCGCCAGGTGCTGGCGCGCCGCGAGATGCCGGGCGCGCGCTGGTTCGAGGGCGCCAGCCTGAACTATGTGCAGCAGGTCTTCCGCCATGCGGGCGAAGGCGCGGCGCGCCAGCGCGCCGCGATCCGCCATGCCGGCGAAGCGCAGCCGCTGGCCGAACTGAGCTGGGACGCGCTGGAGTCGCAGGTCGCGGCATTGGCGCATACGCTGCGTCGGCTGGGCGTCGGCCGCGGCGACCGCGTGGCGGGCTATCTGCCCAACATCCCGCAGACCATCGTCGCCTTCCTCGCCACCGCCAGCGTCGGCGCGGTCTGGTCCGGCTGCGCGCCGGACATGGGGCAGGTCGCGGTGGCCGACCGCTTCCGCCAGATCGAACCGAAGGTGCTGATCGCCGTGGACGGCTACCGCTACGGCGGCAAGGCCTACGACCGCGCGCCGGTGGTGGCGCAGCTGGTCGACGCGCTGCCGTCGCTGACCGACCTGATCGTGGTGCCGCTGCTGGGAACGCCGGACGAGATACCGACCACCGCGCTGGAAACTGCGCGGGCAACTACGCTGGAAACTGCGCCGGAAAGCGCCCCGGGCAAGGCGAGCGCGCTGCGCCGCCATCGCTGGCAGGACGCACTGGCGCACGACGTGCCGCTGCAGATCGACAGCGTGCCGTTCGACCATCCGCTGTGGATCGTCTATTCGTCCGGCACCACCGGCATGCCCAAACCCATCGTGCACGGCCACGGCGGCATCGTGATCGAGCAGCTCAAGCTGATGGCGTTCCACAACGACCTCGGCCCGGACGATGTCTTCCACTGGTACAGCAGCAGCGGCTGGATCATGTGGAATGCGCAGGTGGCCGGGCTGCTGCTCGGCAGCACCATCGCGATCTATGACGGCAATCCGGCCTGGCCCGACGCCGGCGTGCTGTGGCGCTTTGCGGAAGCCGCCGGCATCACGGTCTTCGGCGCCGGCGCGGCGTTCTTCACGGGCGGCATCAAGGCCGGCGTGGTGCCGTCGCGCGAGGCCGACCTGAGCCGCCTGCGCGGCATCGGCTCGACCGGCTCGCCGCTGCCCGCGGAAGCCTACGACTGGATCTACCGCAACGTTCGCGACGACATCTGGCTGGCGCCGATGTCCGGCGGCACCGACTTCGCGGGCTCCTTCGTCGCCGGCTGCCCGCTGCTGCCGGTCTACGCCGGCGAGATGCAATGCCGCTGCCTCGGCGCCAAGGTCGAGGCCTTCGACGAGGCCGGCCACGCGCGGATCGACGAGGTCGGCGAACTGGTCTGCACCGAGCCGATGCCCTCGATGCCGCTCTACCTGTGGGGCGACACCGACGGCAAGCGCTACCGCGACAGCTATTTCGATACCTACCCCGGCGTCTGGCGCCACGGCGACTGGATCAAGATCACCTCGCGCGGCGGCGCCATCATCTACGGCCGCTCGGATGCGACCATCAACCGGCACGGCATCCGCATGGGCACCAGCGAGCTGTACCGCGTGGTCGAGGAACTGCCCGAGGTGCTCGACAGCATGGTGGTCGACCTCGAATATCTCGGCCGCGATTCGTACATGCCGCTGTTCGTCGTGCTGCGCGAAGGCATCGCGCTCGACGACAGGCTGGTCGACACGATCCGCGCGCGCATCCGCGAGGCGCTGTCGTCGCGGCACGTGCCCAACGCGATCCTGCAGGTGCCGGGCATTCCGCGCACGCTGTCGGGCAAGAAGATGGAGGTGCCGATCAAGAAGCTGCTGCTGGGCCACGACCCGGACAGAATCGCCAACCGCGACGCGATGGCCAATCCGGACACGCTGGACTGGTACTTCGATTACGCGCGGCGTTACCTGAGCGAGACCAGCGCCGCGACGGCCTAGCGCATCGAGGGCGGGCGGGCCGTGCCTTGCCGCGCCCTCCCGCACCCTGCCCTGGCCAGCCCCGCCGCGCCGCGCCTGCAGCGCCGAGCCCTTTCGTGGCCGTGCCCTGCCGTGCCGGTATCATGCGCCATCGCCCCGCCCGTTTTATCGCACGACCATGCCCAGCACTCCGAGGTTTCGCTACCAGGACCAGGACCTGATCCGCATCGGCCACGAGCACAACGCCCTGCTGCTCGCGCCTTGGGCCGGCGGCCGCCTGGTGCGCTGGATCCATCGCGGCACCGACATCCTGTACTGGCCCGACGACGCCGACTGGTCGCGCCCGGCGAAGATCCGTGGCGGCAATCCGCTGCTGTTTCCCTTTATCGGCCGCCATTTCGTCGACGGCCAACCGGGCCAATGGCGCGATCGCAACGGCGTGGTCCGTGCCATGCCGCAGCACGGCTTCGCGCGCGACCTGCCGTTCGAGATCGCAGCGTGCGATCCGGCGCGTTCGATCACGATGGCGTTGACCGATTCGGACGCGACCCGCGACGCCTATCCGTTTTCGTTCCGCTTTGAAGCGAGCTACCGGCTGCTGGAAGACGGACTCGAGGTCGCGCTGGTAGCGCGCAATACCGGCACCGAGCCGCTGCCCGTCTATGCGGGACACCACTTCTATTTCGCCGTGCCGCACGCCCTGCGAGGCCGGTGCCGATTGGCGATGCCGCCGGCCGAACGGTTGCGCCAGCGCGCCGACGGCAGCCTGACCGCGACCGAGCCCGGCGAAGGGGTCTACGCGCTCGACGACCCGCGCTTGCAGGACACCTTCCACCGCTTGCATGCGCCCGTTGCCGGAACGTGCGAGCTGGCGATTCCATCGGGCGAGGGCAGCGGCACGGGCCGCACGATCCGCATCGATCTCGAGGCCAACCGTGGGGCCGTCCCCTGGGAGGCCGTCACGACCTGGAGCGAACGCGAGGATTCGGACTTCTATTGCGTCGAGCCGTGGCTGGCCCTGCCCGATGCGATTCATCGGCCAGGAGAAACGCGATGGGTCGCGCCTGGCGACAGCACCGAAGCCGTTTGCCGGCTGCTTCCGACCTAGCCGCCTTGCGCGCGCAGCCGGATCGCGCATAAAATGGCCGCCTCACGCGGGCGTCGTATAATGGCTATTACCTTAGCTTCCCAAGCTAAAAACGTGGGTTCGATTCCCATCGCCCGCTCCACTTCGACTTTCCAGGGCGTTCCAAGGACGTCCATGGAGTGTTGCAAGTCATTGTCACTATTCGACTTTTTCAGAATCTTCGATCCAGTGACGTCCAGCGAAATCCACTGACAGCCGGTCCAAACTGGTACAAAAAGTGGCCCAAACAATGCGCGAGCTTCCCTTGCCGCATTGTTGCTGGAGGAGCCGGGACCCGACGGGAAACATGGCACTCAACTCGCTTTCAAGGAGTTGGGATCATGCTTTCGGACCTCATGGCACGGCAGGCCAAGTGCACCGGCAAGCCATACGCGCTGGCCGACTTCGACGGCCTCTATCTCTACGTTTCCGCCATCGGCACCAAGGCCTGGCACTTCCGCTATTCGTGGTTTGGCAAGCGCGAGCGCATCACCCTCGGTAACTACCCGGCGCTTTCCCTGAAGGACGCCCGCGCGCTGCGCGATGAAGCCCGCTCGCTGCTCGCCAAGGGCGTCAATCCCCACAGCGAACGCAAGCGCAAGCGGCACGCGATCGTCCTGGCCGGCGAGCACACCTTCATGGCCGTCTACGAGCAATGGCTGGCCCATCGCCGTCTCTCGCTGGAGGAAGGACGGCAGACCAGCCTGGAGCAGATCGGGCGCGTCTTCAAGAAGGACGTGTTCCCGTCGCTGCGGCACCTGACCATCTACGAGATCACCCGCGCGCACCTGCTGGACATCATCGGCAAGGTGGAAAAGCGCGGCTCGCTGTCGGTGGCCGAGAAGCTGCGGACCTGGTTCACCCAGTTGTTCACCTACGCCACGGTGGCGATTCCCAACATGGGCGAGAACCCGTCCAGGGACCTGGAAGTGGTCGCACTGCCCTTGCCGCCGGTCGAACACAACCCGTTCCTGCGCATGCACGAGTTGCCGGTCATGCTGCAGACGCTGCGCAAGTACCGCGGTCGCCTGAACACGCAATTGGGCTTGCGGCTGCTGATGCTCACCGGTGTGCGCACTGGCGAGTTGCGCTTCGCCACGCCCGATCAGCTCGATCTCGACCGGGGCCTGTGGATCATCCCCGTAGCCAGGCTCAAACAGCGCAAGCTGCTCACCAGGAAGAAGCGCAAGCGCCTGATCGACATCCCACCCTACATCGTGCCGCTGTCGGTGCAGGCGCAGGAGATCGTTCGCCACCTGCTCGACAACTTCAAGCCGGCCCAGGTTTATCTCATCCCCGGCGACTGGTGTCTGAAGAACCCGATCAGCGAGAACACGCTCAACGCCGCGCTCAAGCGCATGGGCTACGAGGACCAACTCACGGGGCATGGCATCCGGGCAACGATCTCGACGGCGCTGAACGAACTCGGCTACCCGAAGAAGTGGGTGGACGCCCAGCTCTCGCATGCCGATCCAGACAGGATCAGCGCGACCTACAACCATGCCGAATACGTCGAGCAGCGCCGCGTCATGATGCAGGACTGGGCCGATCGCCTGGACCTGTTCGAGCAGAACCAGGTCGAGGTTGCCAGCCGGCATCTGACCATCACGCTTCAGGGCCTGCCGACCATCGCCGGCCAGGCGGCCGTGCAGCCTCCGGTGGTCGACCTCACTGCGCCGCAACTGATCGTGACCGCGCCAACGCCCGACCAACTTGAAGCGCCGGCATCGGTGCAGCGGCTGTCGGCCGTGCGCATGCCCGAGTACGCACGGCCGCGCCTGTCGGAGGCGCAGCGCGAACGCCTGCAAGTGCTGGAGACCTTCGAGGCACCACACAACCTCTCGGTGGCGGACTACGCCAAGCTCGCGGGCAAGTCGCGCCGCTGGATCACCTACGAGATCCAGGCCGGCAACCTGCTGTCGATCCACATGGGGCATCGCGGGCAGCGGGTGCCGGACTGGCAACTCGATCCGCTCAAGCGCAGGCTGGTCCAGTCCGTCCTGAAGCAACTGCCACGGGGCATCGACACCTGGGACATCTACCACGCACTCCTGCGCTCGTACGAGGCGCTCGGGACACGGCCGGCCATCGAAGCCGTCAACCCAACGAACCTGCACCTTGCCGCGCGGCTGGTGGCCGCACAGTGCACGCAGGCGAGCGAGCCAGTCGTGACGACCGAGTTCCCTGAGCCGGTCCGGCAAAGCGTGCAGCGGCTGGTGCGCGAAGCCGTCGCTGCCGATGCCGCCGAAGCGACGGCCGGAGATTGATCAAGCCAGGGTCGCGCCGAGGTTCGGTCAGGCGCTTGCCTGGCAGATCGAAGTAGGACTTTTCGGTGGAAGTGGTCATGGTGAATCTCCTGAAGAACAAAGAGGCGGAGACACACCCGACCCAAGGCGGGGAAGGTGTGAACCCCCCGCGTGGGTTGATGGAACAGCTTGGTGGCATCGCCATCGAGAACCGATGGCCGTTCGCGCATGGACGCCGGTGCGAACTGGAGTGATCAACGCGGTCGGAACCGCGTCGCAGCCTTGAAGATCGTGGCTGCCTGGGCATGTCGCTGACGGACGTCAGCGGAACATGGCCGGAAGCGTGGCGCCAGGGCAGCGCGCAGGCGAGCGGCAATCGGCACTCGCGGCTGTCCGCATTGCCGGGAAGAAAGAGGCCCCCGGAGCGGGGGCCAGGGATGGGCGGTCAGTTGCCGCTGGGGGTGGAAGGAACCGCCTGCAGCGACAGGTGTGTCGCGGTGGTGGACACGTCGAGGTCGTCCTCGCTGTGCAGGATGCGCGCAAACACGCTCTCCTGCGGATCGAAGAACTCGCCGAAGTCGTCGCCACCGAACGCGGCGCGCGCCAGCTCCCACCAGTCGTCGAAGGCATCGACATCCGGGTTGCGGCCGGCGGCATAGGCGATGGTCTTCTGGCGACCATCGGGTCGGCGCTCGCCGCGCTCGGCCAGGAAGTACACGCCCTGATCCTTGACCAGGATGATGCGGCATTGGTTGACCACGGCCTCGGCAAGTACGGGCCGCAGGTCGGTACCTTTGAATCACACAGACATGGGTGTGATCTCCAGAGAGGCAGGAAGAGAGGCTTCCCGCCGCGAGCGCGGGAAGCCGCTGGGAGCATGTGGTACAGCATGCCTTCCACGGTCATTCGTAGATCAGTAGATGGCCTTGTGCAGCAGAATTTACCGCAGCTTCGACCAGTGCTCGTCACTGAGCAGTAATCGGGGCATTGCAAGCTCGTATTGGTGTTGTGTGAGAGCTACAACGACACGATCTTTTTATTATATATCAATGGCTTAGATCGAAACGGCAACAGACCCTAGGCAAAAACGGCGGGCGCCATTGACATAGATCAATGTTATGTGCTGTGCCCCTTGAAATTTGCAAGAAAGCGCGCATTAATGCAAATGGTTGCAAGAATCGGCAATTGATGAACAAGGTCAAAGAGTTGCGTGGTGGAACCATGAAAACTGGTCCGGATGAAATCTTCACGCTCGACGAGCTGGCGGCGTACTTGAAGGTTGGCAAGCGCACGCTATACCGACTCGCCGCGCAAGAGGAGATCCCGGCGTTCAAAGTGGGTGGGACATGGCGGTTTCGGCGAAGCGACATCGATCGCTGGATTGAAGATCGATCGCCAACCGAGGCACGGAAAGGAGGTGATGCGCGAAGGTGAACAGCTTGACTCCGACACGTACGCCGTATGGCCTGTGTGCCTTGGCCTGGATCAGCAGGCAAACGGATTGAGAGATTCCCTGACTATTTCTGGAGGTGTGACATGAGTTTCGATCTGAAAAAGTTGGCTCCCTGGAACTGGTTCAAGAACGAACAGGAAGAGCAACAGGCGGCTGCCTCGCTGCCTGTGCAGCGCAATGACCAGCCTGTGGCAGGGGGTGCAGTCAGTCCGATCCTGCAATTGCATCGCGAAATCGACCGCCTCTTTGATGACGCATTCCGCGGGTTTGGTGTTCCGACTTTGGCCATGCCGCGTTGGCCGGCAGAGTGGCCAGGCGTGCTGAAGCCGGCCGTGGATATCCAGGAAACCGATAGGCAGTACCGGATTGCTGTGGAAGTTCCAGGTGTCGAGGAGAAGGACATCCAGATCACGCTCGACAACGACGTGCTGGTGGTGCGCGGTGAAAAGCGGCAGGAGCAGGAGAAGAAGGAGGGAGGCTTCCATCGGATCGAGCGGTCCTACGGCAGTTTTCAGCGTGCGCTGAACCTGCCCGGCGATGCCAATCAGGACTCCATCAAGGCCAATTTCAAGAATGGCGTGCTCACCATCACGATGGACAAGCGTGAGGCCAGTGCACCGAAGCAGGGGCGCTCCATTCCCATCAACAGCTGAAATCGACTGCCGCTTGCGTACTTGATCAATCAACTCGCAGACGAGGTGCCATGACACGCGGCACCTCGTCGCCCCAATCACTCCAGGAGTGCCAGCATGGCCAGAAAACAATGCCAAGTCTGCGGCCAACCCGCCACCGTGCGGGTAGAAGCCAATCTGAATGGTCGCCACAGCACCATGCTGCTGTGCGACGACCACTACCGCCAGCTGGTACGCCAGCAAAAGCGTACCGTTTCCCCGCTGGAAGCCTTGTTCGGCTCGCGCAGCGGGCTGTTCGAGGATTTCCTGGGCAGTGACTTCTTCCGCCTCGGTGACGACTCGGCGCCGGTGACAGCCGATACCGACGATGAAGTGGTCGATGCCTCGTTCGGCGAACCGGCGTCCGCAGGGGCCGGCGCACCGCGCCGTCGCGGTGGCGGGCTGGCCAGCCGCATCAGCGAACAATCAGAGACCCTGCTGCAGGAGGCCGCCAAGCACGCCGCCGAGTTTGGCCGTCCCGAGGTGGATACCGAACACCTGCTGCTGTCGCTGACCGACAGTGACGTGGTCAAGACCATCCTTGGTCAGTTCAAGATCAAGGTGGACGACCTCAAACGCCAGATCGAATCCGAGGCCAAGCGGGGCGACAAGCCCTTCGAGGGCGAAATCGGTGTGTCGCCGCGCGTCAAGGACGCACTCAGCCGCGCCTTCGTGGCCTCCAACGAACTCGGTCATTCCTATGTCGGCCCCGAGCATTTTCTGGTGGGACTGGCCGAAGAAGGCGAAGGTCTGGCGGCCAACCTGCTGCGCCGCTATGGCCTCACGCCGCAGGCGCTGCGCCAGCAGGTCAACAAGGTGGTCGGCAAGGGCGCCGAGGACGGCCGCGCCGAGACGCCCACCAACACCCCCGAGCTCGACAAGTACTCCCGCGACCTGACGAAGATGGCGCGTGACGGCAAGCTGGACCCGGTCATCGGTCGAGCCCAGGAGATCGAGACCACGATCGAGGTGCTGGCACGGCGCAAGAAGAATAACCCAGTGCTGATCGGCGAGCCCGGCGTGGGCAAGACCGCCATCGTCGAGGGTCTGGCGCAGCGCATGGTGGCCGGCGAGGTGCCCGAGACGCTGCGCGACAAGCGCCTGGTTGAGCTGAACATCAATGCAATGGTCGCAGGTGCCAAGTACCGGGGCGAGTTCGAGGAGCGCGTGCAGAAGGTGCTCAAGGAAATCTCGGAGCACCAGGGCGAGCTGATCCTGTTCATCGACGAGGTGCACACCATCGTCGGTGCGGGCCAGGGCGGCGGCGAAGGCGGCCTGGACGTGGCCAACGTGTTCAAGCCCATGATGGCGCGTGGCGAGCTGAACCTGATCGGCGCCACCACGCTCAACGAATATCAGAAGTACATCGAGAAGGACGCCGCGCTGGAGCGACGCTTCCAGCCGGTGACGGTGCCGGAGCCCACCGTGGCGCAGGCCATCATGATCCTGCGCGGCCTGCGCGACACCTTCGAGGCGCACCACAAGGTCAGCATCTCAGAGGAAGCGATCATCGCCGCCGCGGAGCTCTCCGACCGTTACATCACCGCGCGCTTCTTGCCGGACAAGGCCATCGACCTGCTTGATCAGGCCGCCGCCCGGGTGAAGCTGTCTGCGACGGCACGTCCGATCGCCGTGCAGGAGCTGGAGGCGGAACTGCACCAGCTGCGCCGTGAGCAGGACTACGTGGCAGCCCGCAAGCAATACGACAAGGCGGCAGAGATCGGCAAGCGGATCGAAGCCAAGGAGGCCGAGCTCAAGAAGCGCGTCGAGGAATGGGAGCGCGAGCGCGCCTCGGGCAGCGCCGAGGTCAAGGCCGAGCACGTGGCCCAGATCGTCTCGCGCCTGACCGGCATTCCGGTGAACGAGCTGACGGTGGAGGAGCGCGAGAAGCTGCTGCACCTGGAGCAGCGTCTGCACGAGCGCCTGGTCGGGCAGGACGAAGCGGTGCGCGCCGTCGCCGATGCGGTGCGGCTGTCGCGCGCCGGCCTGCGCGAGGGCAGCAAGCCGGTAGCCACGTTCCTGTTCCTCGGGCCCACCGGCGTCGGCAAGACTGAGCTGGCCAAGACCCTGGCCGAAGCCATCTACGGCGACGAGGGCGCACTGTTGCGCATCGACATGTCGGAGTATGGCGAACGCCACACCGTGGCGAGACTGGTGGGCGCGCCCCCGGGCTACGTCGGCTACGACGAGGGCGGTCAGCTGACCGAGAAAGTGCGTCGCAAGCCCTACAGCGTGCTGCTGCTCGACGAGATCGAGAAGGCCCACCCCGACGTCTACAACATCCTGCTGCAGGTATTCGACGACGGCCGCCTGACCGACGGCAAGGGGCGCGTGGTGGACTTCACCAACACCATCATCATCGCCACGTCCAACCTGGGCTCGGACATCATCCAGCGGCGCCTGAAGGCGCGCGGTGCGGCTGGCGAGGAGTACGAGAAGACAAAAAACGAGGTCATGGACGTGCTGCGCGGGCACTTCCGGCCCGAGTTCCTCAACCGGATCGAAGAAATCATCGTCTTCCATGCCCTGGGCAAGGAGGAGATCCGTCACATCGTCGGGCTGCAACTCGATCGCGTGGCGCGTAACGCGGCCAGCCAGGGCGTGACACTGACCTTCGACGAGACCTTGATCGACCACTTTGCCGAGGAAGGCTACAAGCCTGAATTCGGCGCGCGTGCGCTCAAGCGCTTGATCCGCAGCGAGCTGGAAACGGCGCTGGCGCGCGAGATGCTGGGCGGCGGCATCGGCAAGGGCGATCACGTCGTCGCCCGCTGGGACGACAAGGCGGATCGGGTCGGCTTCGAGCGCACGGAGCCGCCCAAGAGCGAGGTCGAGGCCGACAAGCCGGCCGAAGCCAAGTCAACCGATGCGCCGAAGAGCGACGACGGCAAGGGTTCCCGGAAGAAGAAACCGGCGAGCGATCCATCCTGATGCATCGGGGGCTGTCATGTCTGCTTCCCATGGCCTGGCATCGGCAGCCACCCTGGTCTCACTCGCGGCGGCGCTCGCCGCTGCGGGGCACGCGGTCGTCTACAAGCGTGACCCGCGATCGGCCGCGCTTTGGGTGCTGCTGATCGCCCTGCTACCGCTTGGCGGTTCGCTGCTGTACCTGTTGTTCGGTATCAACCGCTATCAGTGGCGGGCGCGGAGGCTGTACCCGGGCGCTGGTCGCGCATCGCCGACCACAGACTGTATGGAGGTCCCCGCCACGCTGCCGTCGGCGTTCTCCGGCCTAGCGCATCTGGTGGGGCGCGCCACCGGTCAGCCGCTGACCGGTGGCAATCGCATCGAGCCACTGGTCGATGGCGAGCAGGCCTACCCGGCCATGCTCGCCGCGATCGACTCGGCCCGTCACAGCGTTGCCCTGACATCCTACATCTTCGATGGCCAGGGCATCGGTACGCAGTTTGTCGAAGCCCTGCAGCGTGCCCATGCGCGCGGCGTGCAGGTGCGGGTGCTGATCGACGATGTCTCCGCACGATGGGTACGCCAGAGCGCCTATCGACGGCTGAAGCGCAGCGGATTAATGGTGGCGCCGTTCAATCCGACGCTGATCCCCGCACGGCTGCATGCCGCGCACCTGCGCAATCACCGCAAGCTGCTGGTGGTCGACGGCGAAACAGGCTTTACCGGCGGCATGAACATCTTCAGCCCCTACTGGCGGCCGGATGCGCCCGAGCAGGCCTGCCATGACTTGCATTTCCGCCTGCAGGGCCCGGTCGTCGCCGATCTCAAGCGTTGCTTCACCGAGGATTGGTGTGACACCTCGGACGAGCGGCTCGACGAGCGCTTCTGGGGTGGGCGGCCTGCGCCGGCTGCCGAGCTGGGTACAAGCTGGGCCAGAGGCATTGAGGCCGGCCCTGACGAAACCCTGGACCGGATGCGTTGGACATTCATGGGGGCCTTGAGTGCGGCACGGCAGTCGGTTCGCATCTGGACGCCCTACTTCGTGCCCGATCAACCGATGATCGCCGCGCTGAGCACGGCCGCCTTGCGCGGCGTACGGATCGAGGTGCTCACGCCTGCCAACGGCGATCACCCGTCCGTGCAATGGGCGGCCCGCGCCCATTACTGGCAGGTGATGGAGCATGGCGTACGGATCTTCGAGCGGCCCGGCCCCTTCGACCACACCAAGCTGATGCTGGTCGATGGCGCCTGGTGCTGCCTGGGGTCGGCCAACTGGGACGCACGCAGCCTGCGGCTCAACTTCGAGTTCAACGTCGAGGTCTACGACGCTGCTCTGTGTGACCGTCTCGAAGCACTTTTCGATACCACACGCGACGCGTCGGCCCTTGTCACACCCACGGCCGTGCGCATGCGTCCGCTTGCCGTAAAGGTGCGCGACGGTGTCGCCCGCCTGTTCACACCGGTTCTATAGAGAAACGACTTTCGGAGAACAACGCTGATGGAAAAGAAAGATCAATGGAACGTCGGCTACTGGATCGTTGCCGGCCTGATGCTGCTGATGCTCCAGAACTACTGGCAAGCGGCGCAGACCGTCGAGCCGGTGCCGTACAGCGAATTCGAGAAGGCGCTGGCCGAGGGCCGTGTTGCCGAAGTCCTGGTATCGGACCGTACCGTCACCGGGCGCCTTAAATCACCGGACGCCCGTGGCAAGACCACCATCGTTGCGACCCGCGTCGAACCTGATCTGGCGGAGCGCCTGTCCAAATACGAGGTTCCTTATGCACGGGTGGTGGAAAGCACCTGGCTGCGCGATCTGCTGTCATGGATTCTGCCGGCAGTGGCATTCTTTGGCGTCTGGTTTTTCCTCTTCCGCCGCTTTGCCGAGAAGCAGGGCATGGGCGGTTTCCTGAGCATTGGCAAGAGCCGCGCCAAAGTGTTCATGGAGAAAAACACGGGCGTGACCTTCGCGGATGTGGCGGGCGTGGACGAGGCCAAGGCTGAACTCGTCGAGATCGTCGATTTCCTGAAGAACCCGCAGGACTATGGCCGCCTCGGTGCGCACATCCCCAAAGGCGTGCTGTTGGTGGGCCCGCCGGGCACGGGCAAGACCTTGCTGGCCAAGGCGGTGGCCGGCGAAGCCGGGGTGCCGTTCTTTTCCATCTCCGGCTCGGAGTTCGTCGAGATGTTCGTCGGCGTGGGGGCCGCGCGCGTGCGCGACTTGTTCGAGCAGGCCCGCACCCAGGCGCCCGCCATTATCTTCATCGACGAACTCGACGCTCTCGGCCGCGCGCGCGGTGCGGGTGGGCCGATCGGCGGCCACGACGAGCGCGAGCAGACGCTCAACCAGTTGCTCACCGAGATGGATGGCTTCGACAGTTCGGTGGGACTCATCATCTTGGCTGCCACCAATCGCCCGGAAATTCTCGACCAGGCGCTGCTGCGCGCCGGCCGTTTCGATCGCCAGGTGCTGGTGGACCGGCCCGACAAGAAAGGGCGTCTCGACATCCTGAAGGTCCATGTCAAGAAGGTCACCCTCGCGCGCGATGTGGACCTGGAGCAGGTCGCGGCGCTGACCACCGGCTTTTCCGGCGCCGACCTGGCCAATCTGGTGAATGAGGCGGCGCTGGCCGCGACACGGCGCCGCGCGCAGGCGGTGGAATTGCAGGACTTCACCGCCGCCATCGAACGCATTGTGGCCGGGCTCGAAAAGAAGAGCCGCGTGCTCAGCACGAAGGAGCGGGAAACCGTGGCCTACCACGAAATGGGCCATGCGCTGGTGGCACTGGCCCTGCCGGGGACCGATCCCGTGCACAAGGTGTCGATCGTTCCGCGTGGCATCGGCGCGCTCGGCTACACGCTGCAACGCCCAACCGAAGACCGTTTCCTGATGACACGGGCCGACCTGGAGCACAAGATCGCCGTGCTGCTGGGCGGGCGCGCCGCCGAGAAACTGGTGTTCGGCGAACTGTCCACGGGCGCGGCAGACGATCTCGCGCGGGCCACCGACATCGCCCGCGACATGATTACGCGCTTCGGCATGGATGAGGGCTTGGGGTACGTCGCTTTTGAGGCACAGAGGCCGCGTTTTCTTGATGCGCCTGAACTGGTACAGGGTGGCTGCCGGGTAGCCGAATCGACTCAGGCACGCATCGACCAAGCCATCCGTGACATCGTGATGGGTGTGTTTGATCGTGCATACCGAATTCTCGAAATTAACCGAGAAGTGCTGGAGCGGTGCGCGCGCGAACTGCTCGCACGGGAAACGCTGGATGAACACAGCATCCGACAACTGACGCAAGGGCTACTGCTCGAATCCCCATGTCACAGCGGCCCAACTGCCGGAGCCATTACTTCCTCTGTGTCCCAAAGAGCCACCTCATGAGTGACAGCCTTCATATCGTCTGCCCACACTGCCAATCCATCAATCGCGTTCCAGCCAACAAACTGGCTGAGCAGCCCAATTGCGGGCGGTGCCAGTACCCGCTGTTCGCCGGAGAACCCATCGAGCTGACCACAGCGACGGTAGAGGACATCACCGATCTCAAGAGGGTCGAGCAGGCGCTGAACTCTATGCGCCTACAGCGAAAAGAGTTGGCCAGCCACGTTCCCGGTATGCTTTACCAATACCGTCTTCGTCCGGACGGCAGCTCGCACTTCCCTTATGCCAGCGCGAAGATACGGGAAATATACGGGGTTGCACCGGAGGATGTTGTCGAAGATGCCACTCCTGTGTTCGCGGCGCTCCATCCTGAAGACCGCAACCGTGTGCATGAAACCATACAGGCGTCGGGGAGGTCACTCGCGCTTTGGCATGACGAGTACCGGGTGCAGTTTCCAGACGGTCGGGTGATCTGGGTCGAAGGCGAGGCGTCGCCTGAAGCCATGCCTGATGGGAGCATCCTCTGGCACGGCTATATCCATGATGTCACCTCACGCAGAAGATCCGCGGAAGAGCTTCGCCTTGCGGCTAAAGTTTTTGCGCACGCAGGAGAGGGCATCCTCGTTACCGACGCTCAGGCCCACATTGTCAACGTCAACCGGGCGTTTACCGTGATCACTGGTTATGCGCGGGAGGAAGTATTGGGCCAGACACCCCGTCTGCTCCAGTCCGATCGCTATGACGATGAGTTCTATCAGACCGTTTGGCAGGCTCTGCGTGAGCACGACTACTGGCACGGAGAGCTCTGGTGCCGACGCAAGAACGGCAGCCAGTTTGCCGCGCTGCTGACGATCAGTGCAGTCCCGGATATGCAGGGCCATATCGAGCATTACGCAGCCATGTTCTCCGACATCACGGCGCTGAAGGAGAACCAGCAACAGCTTGAACGCGTTGCTCATTACGACCTGCTCACCGGCTTGCCCAACCGACTATTGCTTGGAGACCGCCTTAAGCAGGCCATTCGTCAGACACGTCGGCGTGGCATGCACCTGGCGGTTGTCTTCATCGATCTGGATGGATTCAAGAAGGTCAACGACCAGCACGGCCACGCAGTCGGCGACAAATTGCTGTCCGTCCTGTCCAGGCGTATGACGCAAGTGTTGCGCGAAGGCGATACCTTGGCCCGTCTTGGTGGTGATGAGTTTGTCGCTGTTCTGGTCGACCTGCCGGATATTTCCATCAGCGTACCGATTCTTGATCGCCTGATCGAGGTAGCTGCGCAGCCCGTACCGATTGGTGACGCACTGTGCGAGGTGAGCGCGAGTATCGGTGTGAGCTACTACCCGCAAGTCGAAGACATCGACGCCGACCAACTACTGCGGCAGGCAGATCAGGCCATGCATTTCGCCAAGCAAGCTGGCAAGAATCGGTATCACGTTTTCGATACGGAGAAGGATCGTACGCTGCGCACCCGTCACGAAGGATTGGACAGCATAAAGAATGCACTTGCCAATGGGCAGTTTCTGCTTTACTTCCAACCTAAGGTCAACATGCGCACCGGTGAGGTGCTGGGCGCCGAAGCCTTGATCCGCTGGCAACATCCGGCGCGTGGCTTGTTATCTCCTGCCTCCTTCATACCCCTCATTGAGAATCATCCGCTCGGGATTGACGTGGGGAAATGGACCATCGAGGCTGCGCTGACCCAGATCGAAATTTGGCGCAAGGCCGGCCTACATGTCCCGATCAGCGTGAATATCGGTGCCGAGCACTTGCTGCAACCGGACTTCATCATGCATCTACGGGGTATGTTGTCACGACATCCCGGCGCCCAGCCGCAAGACCTTGAACTGGAAATCCTCGAAACCAGCGCCGTGGAGGACTTCGTTCAAGTGTCTCAGTTGATGGCGCTGTGCGAGAGGATGGGATTGCGTTTTGCCATCGACGATTTCGGCAGCGGCTATTCATCGCTGACCTATCTGAAGCGCCTGCCCGCGTACCTGCTCAAGATCGACCAAGGTTTTATACGCGACATGCTCGAGGATCCGGACGATATCGCCATCCTGGATGCGCTACTGGCACTGGCAAGGTCGTTTGGCAGGAACTGCATCGCGGAGGGAGTCGAATCCATTAAGCATGGTGAAATTCTGCTGCGTCTGGGATGCGAGTGGGGCCAGGGTTATGCCATCGGGCATCCGATGCCGGTGCATGAATTCGAGCAATGGCTACACACCTGGCAGGTACCCGTATCCTGGATGGGTTTCAAACCTGACAGTCGCGCCGCGCTGCCCGTGCCGTTCACATACGCCGACCACCGGGTCTGGATTTCCCAGATGATCGACTATCTGTCAGGCAAGACCCAAGTGCCTCCTCAATCCGAAACACTCCAATACTGGCGGGATCAAAGTGGTCGCCCTACGTTCTTCGGCAAGGATCCCAATGATCAGGTCGATGTCCTGCATCAGAGCATCCAGCAGTTGGCTCACACCCTGAGTGAAATGAAAAATGCCGGCCGTGTCGAGGCATTGAGGGCTGGCATCGACAGGTTGCAACATTTGCAGGCGGATCTGCTGGGATTGCTGCCGCCGGACCAGAAGCCGGATTGATGCCATGCATGGGACGAAGGGTTGACGTGCAAGAGGCTGATCCACCCATCGGCGGCGCCACAGGCGCGCAGGACATTATGCGCTGGATGGCTTCGCAATTGCCCCGGTGATGCAGGTGTAATCGAGTCGTCTTATCGGACTCCCCGTTCCATTAACGTTTCATTGAAAGAGAGAGCAACGCTTATGCATAAAGAATCTGGCCACACGGCCCTTGACGAGATGCGCTCCCAGTGGCGGTTGATGACGGTTTACGAGCGCTTCGAGCAGGTCGTCGCCCTCGTTCTGTCGGCGGTGATTGCCGTCATCATCGTGGTGTCGCTTCTCCAGCTCATCTCTATAGTCTTCACACTGCTGATCCTCGATGCCTTCAATCCCATGGACCACAAGGTATTCCAGAGCGTGTTTGGCATGATCATGACGCTCTTGATCGCGATGGAGTTCAAGCATTCCATCGTGCGCGTGGCGCTGCGTCGGGACAGCATCATCCAGGTCAAGACCGTGATCGTCATCGGCCTGATCGCGCTGGCACGCAAGTTCGTGGTCCTCGACCCCGACACGAGTCCCGCCAAAATCGCCGCGCTGGCAGGCGCCACGCTGGCGCTTAGTATCACTTACTGGCTGCTGCGCGATCGCGACAACCGCGCAGCCGAGACATCTGGGCATGAACCGTCATCATCCCAGTGACCTGCGTGCTGCGTTGTTGCAACATCGCCGGCTCAACCGCCTGCAGACGGGGTTGCTGGTCCTGACCCTGGTCGGGATTGCGACCGCTGCGGGGAGCCTGTTGTTCGGCGAAGGCGGCTTTTGGCTCGCGCTGTTTGCCGTTGCTGGCGCGCTGCTGCTGGAGCCGACAGCCGCGTCGGCGCTGACCTTGCGCCTGTACCGCGCGCGGGCCCTGCACCCGCACGAAGCGCCCAAGATTTGGGCCATGTTGCGCGAACTGTCCGCCCGTGCCGGTTTGTCCGCCACGCCGGTGCCGCACTACGTGCCCAGTGCCGTCGTCAACGCCTTCGCTATCGGCTCGAAGCAGCATGCATCGATCGCCCTCACCGATGGCCTGCTGCGCAACCTGAGTCCGCGCGAACTGGCGGGTGTGCTCGCGCACATCGCTAATGAGGATCTGCGTGTCATGGGGATGGCGGATTCCGTCAGTCGCCTCACGAGCCTGCTGGCGATGGTCGGACAGATCGCTATTGTGTTCAGCTTGCCCGCACTGCTGGCCGGCGCGGTGGCGGTCAACTGGCCTGGACTGCTTCTGCTGGCCGCCTCGCCCCAGCTGGCCCTGCTCGCACAGCTCGGTTTGTCTCGCGTGCGTGAGTTCGACGCCGACCGCCTCGCGGCGGAACTGACCGGCGACCCGCAAGGGCTGGCGTCCGCACTGGCGAAGATCGAGCGGGTCAGCCGCTCCTGGGGTGCCTGGCTGTGGCCGGGATGGGGCAATCCCGAGCCTTCCTGGTTGCGCACGCATCCGGCAACGCAAGATCGCATCTCACGCCTGCTGACGTTGGCGCCTGGACCAGCAACAGCCTTGCCGTTTCACGCGCCCCATTTCTTGCCGGAATCCGCTGTGACGCCGCGCCCGCCGCGCTGGCGCCCGAGCGGGCTATGGCGCTGATTGCCTATCAACAGGAGACTTCTCATGGCCTACCCTAACCCGTATCCACGCCCCGCACCGGATCCCTTCATCCGGCGGTGGCTCTTCATCACCGCCTGCATTGCTGCGCTCATGCTGCTGTGGCAGTTCCTGCCCGCCATCGAGGCATGGTTCAGTCCGCGCGAGGCGGCAGAGCGCACCGTGACGGCGCGCGGCGACTTGGCGGCGGACGAAAAGGCCACCATCGAACTGTTCGAAAAATCACGCGCCTCGGTGGCCTACATAACCACCGCGCAGCTGGTGCGCGACGTCTGGACGCGCAATGTCTTCTCCGTGCCCCGTGGCACGGGATCGGGCTTCATTTGGGACGACGCCGGCCATGTCGTCACCAACTTCCACGTCATCCAGGGCGCGTCCGAAGCCACCGTCAAGCTTGCCGACGGCCGCGACTACCAGGCCGCGCTGGTGGGGGCGAGCCCAGCGCACGACATCGCCGTACTCAAGATCGGCGTCGGCTTCAAACGCCCGCCTGCTGTGCCTGTCGGCACCAGCACCGACCTCAAGGTGGGACAGAAGGTGTTTGCTATCGGCAACCCCTTTGGCCTGGACTGGACGCTCACCACCGGCATCGTCTCCGCGCTCGACCGCTCGTTACCGGGAGAAGCGGGCGGCCCGACAATTGATCACCTGGTCCAGACCGACGCCGCCATTAACCCCGGCAACTCGGGCGGCCCCCTGCTCGATTCGGCCGGGCGGCTTATCGGCATCAACACGGCGATCTACAGTCCCTCCGGCGCCTCGGCCGGGATCGGTTTTGCCGTGCCGGTGGACACCGTCATGCGGGTAGTGCCGCAACTCATCAAGTCCGGCAAATACATCCGCCCGGCGCTTGGCATCGAGGTGGACGAACAGCTCAATCAGCGCCTGCTTGCACTGACCGGAAGCAAGGGCGTGTTCGTGCTGCGTGTCACCCCCGGCTCTGCAGCGCACAAAGCCGGGCTCGCGGGTGTCGAAGTCACGCCGCAAGGCATCGTGCCGGGCGACCGCATCATCGATGTTGATGGCAAGGCGACGGACGATGTGGCCAAGCTGCTCGCGCGGCTAGACGACAGGAAGGTCGGCGATGTGGTGGTCTTGTCAGTGGAACGGGCCGGCAAATCGCGCGAGGTGCGTGTGGAGCTGCAACCCGGGAATTGATTGAACTGAACCTGTGGATCAGGCGGTAGTGCAGCGTCGCGGCGATTGAGGTTCTCAGGTCTTCGGCCAGGTAGCGTTCCGCCTCAACCTCCGTAATTTTCGGATGCGATCTGCCTATCCGAATAGGCAAGCATGCAACGCCGGAACCTCTTGCCAATCATCGAAGGAGAAAGCGAGGCGCAATCCGCATGAGGTGGACGCAGGCCAGGAACGAGGCAAACAGGAGGCCGCATTGGAACTCAGACTACTGCGCTATTTCGTTGCGGTCGCGGAAGAACTGCATTTCGCGCGAGCGGCCGAGCGCCTTGGCGTAGAACAATCGCCTGTGTCGCGCGCAATGCGCAATCTCGAAGCCACGCTCGGCGTGCAGTTGTTCGACCGCAGCGCGCACCAGACGCGACTGACCTGGGCCGGTCAAGTGTTCCTCGGTGAGTGCCGGCGTGTGCTGGCCACCGTGGAGCAGGCGGTGAGTGCCGCAAAGGCGGCGGCGCAGGGCTATCAGGGTTATCTGCGCATCGCCATCTGCGCCAGCTTGGCGCAGCCCCACATTGCCACCTTGCTGGCGCGCAGCCGCGAGGAAGAGCCCGAACTGGAGATTCGCGTCTTCGAGCTGCCTTTCGCGCAGCAGCTCAAGGGCCTGCACAACGATCTGCTGGACATCGGCTTTGCGCTGTCGGACGCGGTGAGCGAAGGCCTTGTCGCCGAGCCCGTGTGGACCGATCCTCTGTCGGTGATCGTGCCCGTGCGCCACCCCTTGTTGGCGCACGCGGAAGTGCCATTGGATGAAGCCTTGAAGTTTCCGTTGGTACTGTGCCATCCGGACGCGGGATCGGGCTGCCACCACCAGATCCAGGCGGTGCTTCAAGGTGCGTCCAAGCCGCTCAAGCTGGTAGATCAGGTGACGAGCCTAGGCGTGATGCTGACTCTGGTCGGTGCCGGTTATGGCCTAGGTTTCGCCATTGCCTCGCAGGTGCAGACCCTGAACCGCCCCGACATAACCGTTCGCCCCTTGGCCGGCACGCCGCCCATGCTGTCCACCTACCTGCTGCGCCGCAGCGCCGAACCCTCTGAGCCCATGAAGCGGTTTCTGCAGCGCGCCCGCGAGGAGTTCCTGCCAAAGGGAGATGAACCGGCCTCGTGACGTTGAGCGCTCGGGTACATTGGCTACTGCTGGCTGTCCATGGCTCGCACTGGACTTGCTCGGAGCGCACGTGTCGCGGGTTTTTAGATCTGTCCGGTTTTGTAGCACATGAATTGTCCGCTTTTTTGCCGGGTGGCGGGGAGCGGCGGAGGGCGTAGCCCGGAGCCGGTTCCCGCCACCCGGCGGCGCGCCTGGCGGACGGTTCAGGCGGCCTGTTTCAGCTCCTTGGCGATCAGCTTGCCGTCGGGGGAATACGCGGCGAGCTTGCGCGGCCCGTGAAACACCGCCAGATTGCGATCGGCATAACGATGCACCCGTACTCTCGCCTTGACGTAGTTGCACCGGTGCCGGTCGGCGGGAATCTGCAATGACAGGTTGTCCAGGCGCACGCAGTTATCGTTGCCTACGGTGCGCTCGATCTGCTCGCATAGAATGTCCTGCAGATTGGCGCCGATCCAGGGTACGAATGCGCTGCCTTCCTCGCGGGCCGGCACGGCAAACTCGGCATTGAACGCCGGCAGATAGACCTCAGCCAGGTAGCGGTTGGCCTGCGCCATGTCGGTGATGCCCGCCAAGGCCAACTCCTTGGGCAGCCGGTCCTGATGGGTGGCGAAGGCGCGCTCGGAGCGTCCCCGCGCCTCGGGCGAATAGGCCGCAATCATCTCGATGCCCAATTGCTTCATCGCCCGCCCGAACTGCGTGGGGTGATCTTTGTCGACCTTGCCGCCCGCCTCGGGGGTGGTCCAATAATGACTGCCCCGGTCACTGTAGAACGAGCAGAACAGCCCCCGGGCGCCGATGACCTCGCCCACCCCGCGAAAGCTGCTTGCCGTGCCTTCCTCCTCGACGAAGAACATCGAGTAGTGCTCGTTGGTCGCATCATCCATCGTCACGATCAGATCCCACAGGTGCCCGGCCACCCATTCATGCCGGCTGCCGTCCTGATGGATCATCATGCCCGCCAGCGGCATGCGTTCGCGCTTCTTGCGGTGCGCGCCTTTACGCTTGCCCACCTCGACCAGCCCCGCCTCCTGCAGGCGCTTTTTGACCCAGCTGTAGCTGCGCGTGCCGCCCTCGCGCCGGTACCAGGCGTGAAAGTGCCGAACGTTCCAGCCACGATGGCGGCTGCGGTACCGATCGGTCAGCGCCACCACTTCATCCACCGGAGCGCGCCGGTTCGACACCTGCTCCAGGCGCCGATCAATCAAGCCATCCAACCCCTCGGATTCGAATCGCACCAGGTAGCGGCGGAAACTGTGCTCGCACATCCCCAGCAGCCGGGCCGCCTCCGCTTGCGTCAGCCGGCCAGCGTTCCATCCCTCATAAGCCTCTCCAAACCTCATCTTCCGGATCTCCTGTAGCAGCTCCGTCGGCCTCATCAGTCACCTCCCTGAGGCAACTATGACGACCGGACAGATCGCGTGCTACAAATCCGGACAACTCAAGAACTCGCGACACTTGCTCGGAGCGCACGTTGACCAAGCGTGGTTTTTCAGTCCATAATTATGTCCATCTCGGTTCGCCGAGTGCGGAAAACTCGTTATCGATCAACGAGTTGGGAACACGATGATGTTCCCATCGCCCGCTCCACCCTCCCCTGCAGTCCATCCCCTGGTCCGATCCGAAAGCGCTGTCCGTAAGCATGCGAACGGTCAAGGCCGCGCTCGTCTTGCGCTACGGTCCGCGGGCGGCTTCCCCGAATAACGCAGCGTCTCGATCAGCAAGGTCATCGCCCGCGACGAATGCCGGCGGCTCGGGTAGTAGAGGTGGTAGCCAGGAAAAACCGGGCACCAGTCCTCGAGCAATGGCACCAGGTCGCCCCGCTCGACGTGGGGCAGGATCATGTTTTCCGGAACGAAGGCCAGTCCCATGCCGGCCAGGGCGGCGGTCACCATCTGGTCGCTGTCGTTGGCCACGAATTGCCCATCCACGCGGATATTCAGTTCGCGCTTGCCCTTCCTGAACTCCCACGCGTACAGCCCGCCGTAGGTCGGCAAATACAGATTGATGCAGCGATGCCCGGTCAGCTCCTGCGGCGTCCTGGGGTGTGGCTTGCCGGCAAGGTAGGCGGGCGAGCCGACGACGGCGAAGCGCACGTCGGGACCGATGCGCACCGCGACCATGTCTTGCGCGACCAGGTCGCCCAATCGCACGCCCATGTCATAGCGGTCGGCGGCGATGTCCGACAGCCCGTTATCGAGGATCAGTTCGACGCGGACATCGGGATACGTCCGCATGAAATCACCCAGACGCGGCCACAGCACCGAATTGGCGGCGTGCTCGGTGGCGGTGATGCGAATGGTCCCGCGCGGCTGGTCGCGCAATTCCGCGATGGCGCCCAGCTCGGCCTCGACCTCCTCGAGGCGAGGCGCCACGGTCGCCAGCAGGCGCTCGCCGGCCTCGGTGGCCGAAACGCTGCGCGTCGTGCGAGACAACAGACGGACGCCGAGCCGTGCCTCCAGGCCCCGGACCGCCTGGCTCAGAGCCGACTGCGATACGCCCAGTTGCGCCGCCGCACGGGTAAAGCTGCGCGCCCGCGCGACGGCGATAAAGGCGGCGAGATCGTCGAAGGTCGTGCGCGGCATTGATAAGCCCTCCTTATAACCGCGTGCGAATCTAGCATCTTTTTCGGTCAACGGCAGTCGCGTAAAGTCGGCGCGGACGGTGGCGGACGCCTGAGCGGTGGCGCCCGTCGATCAATGACCGAGGAGCATCGCAATGAAGAGATCCCTGACACGAACGGCCCTGTGCGCCGCCGCGCTTCAGGCCGCGGTCGCCGGCGCGGCCGAGCCGAAGGCGGCGGACGGGCAGCGCATCACCCGCGTCGGCAGCCAGGCCTCGGCCGCCGGTCCGGCCGAGTACTTCACGGGGCGCGCGCGTATCGACCCGCTATGGCCAGCCGGCGACGACATCCATGCCTCCGGCGCAATGGTGACCTTCGAGCCCGGCGCGCGCTCGGCCTGGCACACGCATCCGGCCGGGCAGCGCCTGGTGGTGGTCTCGGGTGTCGGGCTGACGCAGGAGTGGGGCAAGCCGGTGCAGGAGATCCGGCCCGGCGACGTGGTCTGGTGCCCGCCCGGGGTCAAGCACTGGCACGGCGCGTCCCCGACGACCGCGATGACGCATCTTGCGGTCAGCGGCACCAGGGACGGCAAGAACGTCGAGTGGATGGAGAAGGTCAGCGATGCGCAATACCAGGACCGCTAAGGGATTGGGCGTTGCCTGCCTGGAAGCGCCCACATCGTCACAACTAATGGCGACCCGCGGCGCGGCTCCGTATGGGGAGGCACTGCGCTAGAATACGCGCTTGCCGCTGGCCGCCCGGCTCCACCAGGCACCGGCCACTGGCCCACGGAACCCATCATTCTCTGGCCGCCCCTCCGACACCGGGTCATTCCGAACGGTGAATCGCCCGGCAGCCTTTTTGTTGCCATGTTTCCCGACGATCCCATTCCGACCGAGGCCACCGTGCCCGACGACGAGCCGGCCGGCACGGCTGGCGATCCCGCCGCCAACGTCGCCCATCCCCGCCGCATCCGTTCCTTCGTGCGCCGTGCGGGACGGACCTCGACCGGCCAGCAGCGCGCCATCGACGAGCTCGGGCCCCGCTTCGTGCTGCCCTACACCGGCCAGCCGCTGGACTGGCAGGCCGCGTTCGGGCGCGCGGCGCCGTCGATCCTGGAGATCGGCTTCGGCATGGGGGAGACGACGGCGCATATCGCGCAGCTGCGGCCGCAGGACAACTTCCTGGGCTGCGAGGTGCACGAGCCCGGCGTGGGCGCGCTGCTGAAGCTGATCGGCGAACGGGGCATCGACAATATCCGCATCCTGCAGCACGACGCGGTCGAAGTGGTCGCCCACATGCTGACCGAGGAAAGCCTGGATGGGGTGCATATCTTCTTCCCCGATCCCTGGCACAAGAAGCGCCACAACAAGCGCCGGCTGGTGCAGCCGCCTCTGGTCAAGCTGCTGGCGAGCCGGCTCAAGCCCGGCGGCTATCTGCACTGTGCGACCGACTGGGAGGAATACGCGCACCAGATGGTCGAGGTGCTGTCGGGCGAGCCGACGCTGGCCAATACCTCGGAGGCGCCCGGCGGCTTCGCGCAGCGGCCGGACTACCGGCCGGTGACCAAGTTCGAGCGGCGCGGGCTGCGGCTCGGGCACGGCGTGTGGGACGTGGTGTTCCGCAAGAGGGGATAAGATTGCACTCCCCTCTCTCGCAAGCGAGAGGGGAGGATCTTCAACCGTGCCAGGCCACGATGCCCAGCTGCGCCGTCGCCAGCACCAGCACCCCGAACACGATCCGATACCAGGCGAACGGCTTGAAGTCGTGCGTCGCCACGAATCGCAGCAGCCAGCGCACACACAGGAAGGCCGACAGGAAGGCGAACACGAAGCCGACCGCGAACACGCCGATGTCGTCGGCCGACAGCAGGTTGCGCGCCTTGTACAGTTCGTAGACGCTGGCGCCGAAGATCACCGGGATCGCCAGGAAGAACGAGAATTCGGTCGCCACCTGGCGCGACAGGCCGAACAGCATGCCGCCGATGATGGTGGCGCCCGAGCGCGAAGTGCCCGGCACCAGCGCGAAACACTGCGCGATGCCGACCTTCAGCGCGTCGCGCCAGTTCATGTCGTCGACCGATTCGATGCGCGGAGCGCTCGCCTTGGCCGCTTCCAGCAGCGCATTGCCCTGCGGATGCGAGACCTGCCCGCGCCGGCTCTCGCGCCATTCGGCCAGCAGGATCACCAGCCCGCCGACGATAAATGCGGTCGCCACGGTGATCGGGTTGAACAGATAGGCCTTGATCCAGGGGCCGAGCAGGAAGGCGAGCACGATCGCCGGCACCGTGGCGATGATCACGTTCATCGCGAAACGCTGCGCGCGCGGCTCGGTGGCGAGCCCGCCAACCACGTCGACGATGCGCCGGCGGAATTCCCAGCAGACGGCCAGGATCGCGCCGAACTGGATCACGATCTCGAAGATCTTGCCCTTCTCGTCGTTGAAGTTCAGCAACTCGCCAGCCAGGATCAGGTGTCCGGTGCTGGAGATCGGGAGAAACTCGGTCAGTCCTTCGACGATGCCGAGGATCAGGGCTTTGAGGGCGATGGCAATATCCATGCGATGGCGGACGATTGGAGCGATTCAGGGACAATGCGCCCGCCGGCCGGCGCATTGGCGCAGCCACACGAGCACGCGTAATTGGCAAATTGCGTTGATACCGGGGGACGACCCTGGGCGGCACGACCATGCCGCCCCGCGATGGCCGGGCGAACGCCGGCCTCGCCATGGATTGTTCTGCGCTGCTACGGACGACTGATCTTGACGTTGATGCCGTCCGGCAGCACGGTGATTGTACCGGGCTCGACACGCGTCCCCCCGAACTTGAGCTCGTCGGGCTTGAACGTGTAGAGCGGATAGTCCTGCAGCAACTGCTCGGCCAGAATGCCGCCGAGCGCGTTCAACTGGCGCGAGTACTGCTGCGGCAGACCGGCCACGTCGAACTGCTTGACCTCGGGGTCCTGCAGCACCAGCGAACGGGTCGACGGGTCGTAGCGCAGCGCGCTGTCCAGCGCGAACCGTCCCTTCATCGCCTCGCGGAAGAACAGCCGGTTGTCCAGTGTGGCGTCGAACGTGATGCTGACGCGATTGCGCTGCGGATCGAGCAGCAGCTGCGGGTTGGCCAGCTGGATGTCGAACAGCTGCATGTAGCGCTGGCTGAACGGGAACTTGCGCTCGAGCGCCGCCTGCAGCTGGCTCTGCGAAAAGGTGTATTCATTGCCCACCCAGCCGCAGCCGGCCAGCCAGGCCGTCACGGACACGGTGAGTGCGGCGGTGCCGCAGGCCGCCAGCCAGCGCCGGCGAGAAATCGTGGCCATCCACAGGTCTCCAGATTCGGTCAGGCGCCGCGGGCCGATGCCGGCGCGGTCGCGACCTCAAGTTGCGTCAGCCAGTGCAGCGCCGCCTCGCGCGATTCGCCGCACATCTCGGCCGACGGCCGCAGGCCGCCGCAGAAGGCGGGCCGCTCGGGGCGGCCGAACACCGCGCAGCGCATGTCAGGTAGCAACTGCGCGCACGGCACGCCGGCCGGCTTGCCGTGCGGCATGCCCGGCAGCGGCGAGGCGATCGACGGCGCGATACAGCAAGCGCCGCAACCGGCACGGCAGGAAACGTCAGACTGGCAGGACATCGCAATGGTTCAGAACGGCTTTGGCGCCATTGTGCACCACCGCACCGCCATGGCCTGTGTTCCCGCCCACATCCGGGCGGCGCGCTTGACCGCTCCGGAGGCGCACACTACATTACTGACCCATCGGTTATTTATTTCGCCGCCCGTCCTGGCCCGGCGCTCCCCCTGCAGTGAATCCACCCCAAGTCCCACGCCTCGATGCCCGCGTTGGCGCCAACGAAGGTGCGAACGACGGTGCCAACGACGGCGCCCCCGAAGCGCGACGCTGGTCGCGCCGCAAGTCCGCCCGCCCGCAGGAGCTGGTGGCGGCCGCGCTCGACCTCTTCGTCGAGCGCGGCTACGCGGCCACGCGGCTGGAGGACGTCGCCGCGGCGGCCGGCGTGTCGAAGGGCACGGTCTATCTGTACTTCGCCAACAAGAAGGAACTGTTCAAGACCGTGGTGCGCGAGAACCTGGTGCCGGCGCTGGTGCGCGGCACCGATCTGGTCGACAGCTACGAGGGTTCGACCCCTGAGCTGCTGCGCGAACTGCTGCGCGGCTGGTGGGGCCTGATCGGCGCGACGCCGGTGGCGGGCCTGACCAAGCTGATCATGGCCGAATCGGCCAACTTCCCCGATATCGCGCGCTTCTACCACGAGGAAGTGATGGTGCCCGGCGACGAGCTGTTCGCGCGCGTGCTGGCGCGCGGCGTCGCACGGGGCGAGTTCCGCGCGCTGCCGGCCAATCCGACCACCACGCTGATCTGCGCCCCGCTGGTCTTCCTGATGCTGTGGCAGCGTGCGTTCCGCATCGGCTCGGACGTCGACATCGACCCCGAGGCGTTTCTCGACAACCTGCTGCAGGTGCTGCTGTTCGGCCTGACGGCCGGGGCCGCGCGCGATACCCCGCTGCCGCCGCAGGCCGGCCCCTACGTCTGGGAACAGATCCGCGACGAGATGCAGCAGCAAGCCCGCTTGCAGGGCGACGCGCCCGCCGACGGCACGACGCCCATCACGGTACATGGCGCCGGACGTACCGCCGGTCACAGCACCGTACGCAGCAAAGTCAGCACCAAAGCCGGCACCAAAGCCAGCGCCAAGGTACGCACCCACCCCCGGCCCACCGCACGCGCAAACGGCCGCCCTGCTCCGGCGGCCACTCCCGAACCGAAACCAAAGCGCCGCCGCACCGGCCGCGCCCCTGACGATGAAGATCTCGCGTAACAAGCTGCTGCTCGTGGTGCTGGCCCTGGCCGTACTGGCCGGCGCCGGCGCGATGGTGCGCAAGGCCAGCGGCAGCAAGCAGCCCGCCGCGGTGGCCGCTGCCCCGGCGGCCAACGTCATCGAGCTGCTGCAGACCGATGTGGTCGCCGCCGCGGCGCACGACCTGCGCGTGACCCTGCCCTTGTCCGGCAGCCTGCGTGCGCTGAACCAGGCCGCCGTCAAGGCCAAGGTTTCGGGCGAGGTGCGCGACGTGCTGGTGCGCGAGGGCGAACCGGTGCGCGCCGGCCAGGTGATCGTGCGCATCGATCCGACCGAATACCAGGCCAAGGTCACGCAGGCCCGCGGGCAGATGCTGGCGCAGCGCGGCCAGTACGAGAACGCGCGCCAGACCTGGGAGCGCAATCGCGACCTGGTGGGCCGCGGCTTCATCTCGAAGACCGCCTTCGACAAGTTCCAGTCCGAGCTCGACGTGGCCAAGGCCAACCTCGATGCGGCCGAGGGCGGGCTGGCGGTCGCGCAGAAGGCGCTGGCCGACACCGTGGTCAAGTCGCCGCTGGACGGCATGGTCGCTGTGCGCTCGGTGCAGCCCGGCGAGAAGGTTTCACCCGACACCGCGCTGCTGGAGGTGGTCGATCTGCGCATCCTCGAGCTGGAGGCGCCGGTGCCGATGGCCGATGTCGGCCGCGTGGCGATCGGCCAGCCGGTGCAGCTCGACGTCGAGGGCGCGGGCCGCTTCGAGGGCAAGCTGGTGCGGATCAATCCCGCCGTCACGCAGGGCACGCGCAGCATCATGGTCTACATCCGCGTCGACAACCCCGAGCACCGGCTGCGCGCCGGCATGTTCGCGCAAGGCGGACTGGTGCTGGGACAGCGCGCCGGCGTGGTGTCGGTGCCGATCACCGCGGTGCGCACCGAAGGCGAGCGCGCCTTCGTCTATGTGATCGAGAACGGCATGCTGGCCGAGCGGCCGGTGGAGCTCGGCATTCGCGACGACAGCGCCGGGCTGGTCGAGATCGCCGGGGGCCTTGCCAGCGGCGCGCAGGTCGTGCGCAGCAATCTCGGCACCTTGCGGGTCGGCAGTCAGGTTCGCCTGATCAAGGCCTGAACGAGCGGAGCGCCCGATATGTGGTTCACGCGTCTGTCGATCCGCAACCCGGTGATGGCCACCATGATGATGATGGCCTTCATCGTGATCGGGCTGTTCTCGTACCAGCGGCTGCCGGTCGACCAGTTTCCCGACATCACGTTCCCCATCGTCGTGGTGCAGACCGAGTACCCGGGCGCGCCGCCCGAGTCGGTCGAGTCCGATGTCACGCGCAAGGTCGAGGAGATCGTCAATACGATCTCCGGCATCGACGAGATCTTCTCGCACTCGTACCAGGGCACCTCGGTGGTCGTGATCAAGTTCGACCTGAGCGTCGACGTGGCCCAGGCCGCGCAGGACGTGCGCGACAAGATCGCGCTGATCCGGCCGCAATTCCGCGACGAGGTCGAGGAACCGCGCGTGCTGCGCTACGACCCCTCCGACGCGCCGATCTTCCATCTGTCGGTATCGAACGCCCCCGGCTCCGCGCGCAGCCAGCGCGAGCTGACCACCATCGCCGACCAGATCGTGCGCAAGCGGCTGGAGACGGTGCGCGGCGTCGGCGCGATCAGCATCGTCGGCGGCACCAAGCGCGAGATCGAGATCCGCATCCGGCCGGCCCAGCTCGAGGCGCTGGGCATCGGCGTCGACCAGGTGATGACCGCGATCCGCAACGAGAACCAGGAACTGCCGGCGGGCGAGCTGCGTTCCTCGGCGACCGAGACCGTGGTGCAGATCAAGGGCCGCGTGGTCGATCCGGCCGCCTTCAGGCAGATCATCGTCGCGCGGCGCGGCAATCAGCCGGTCACGCTCGAGCAGGTGGCCGAGGTGCGCGACGGCGAGCAGGAGCAGGAGAGCCTGGCCCTGCTCGGCGGCAAGCGCGCGCTGTTCCTGTCGGTGGTCAAGGCGCAGGGGCAGAACACCGTCGATACGGTGGACGGCCTGGTCCGCATGACCGACGAGGTGCGCAAGCTGGTGCCGGCCGGCGTGCAGCTGACCGTGATCAACGACAGCGCGCGCGGCATCCGGCGCAGCGTCGACGAGGTCCGCTCGACGCTGCTCGAAGGCGCCTTCCTGACGGTGGCGATCGTCTTCCTGTTCCTCGGCTCGTGGCGCAGCACGGTGATCACCGGCCTGACGCTGCCGATCGCGCTGATCGGCACCTTCGGCGTGATGTACCTGTTCGGCTTCACGCTGAACGTGATCACGCTGATGGCGCTGTCGCTGTGCGTCGGCCTGCTGATCGACGACGCGATCGTCGTGCGCGAGAACATCGTGCGGCACAACCTGATGGGCAAGAACCACCGCGCGGCGGCGCTGGACGGCACCGAGGAAATCGGCCTGGCGGTGCTGGCAACGACGTTCTCGATCGTCGCGGTGTTCCTGCCGGTCGGCTTCATGGGCGGCATCATCGGCCGCTTCTTCCATCAGTTCGGCATCACCGTGGTGGCCGCGGTGATGATCTCGATGTTCGTGTCGTTCACGCTGGACCCGATGCTGTCGTCGGTCTGGCACGATCCCGACCTGCACGGCACCGGCAACAAGCGCAGCTGGTATGGGCGCAGCATCGGCCGGCTGCTGGACTGGTTCTCGGCGCGGATGGACGCGCTCGGCCACGGCTATGGCGCGATGCTCGGCTGGGCGCTGAAACACCGGCTGGCCACCGCGCTGATCGCCGTGGTGACCTTCTTCGGCAGCTTCGCGCTGGTGCCGCTGATCGGCACCGAATTCGTGCCCAACGCGGATCTGGGCGAGACGCAGATCGGCTTCACCACGCCGGTGGGCACGGCGCTCGAGGTCACCGAGGCCAAGGTGCGGCAGGTCGAGGCCGCGCTGCGCGAATTCCCGGAAGTGGCCTACACCTACGCCACCATCAACGCCGGCAATACCTCGGGCCGCAACAACGCGCTGGTGTCGGTGCGGCTGGTCGACCGCAAGCAGCGCGAGCGGACCACCACGCAGCTCAATCCGCTGATCCGCGAGCGGATGAACCGCATCGCCGGCATCACGCTGACGATGGTCGGCATGCCCGATGGCGCCGGCGGGCAGAAGGCGATCCAGGTCTCGCTGCAGGGCGACGACCTGGGCGAGCTGAAGCGGCTGTCGGAGGAAGCGTCGCGCCGGATGCGGGCGATTCCGGGCCTGGTCGATCTCGATTCGAGCATGAAGGACGATCGCCCGACGGTGGAAGTGCGCATCCGCCGCGAGCTCGCCTCGGACCTGGGCATCGGCATCACGCAGATCGGCAACGCGCTGCGGCCGCTGCTGGCGGGCGACGCCATCAGCAGCTGGCGCGCGCCGGACGACGAGAACTACGACGTGCGCGTGCGGCTGCCGAAGGACGCGCGCACCGGCATGGCGGACCTGTCGGCGCTGATGATCGCCAGCACGCAGACCAACCCCGACGGTTCGCCCCGGATGGTGCCGCTGCGCCAGATCGCCGAGCTGGTGCCCACCACCGGCGCCAACCAGATCAGCCGCCGCGACCTGAACCGCGAGGTCGAGCTGACCGCCAATACCGCGGGCCGCTCGCAGGGCGAGGTCGCGCGCGACATCAAGCAGGCGCTCGACGGCATGACGTGGCCGGTCGGCTACAAGTACCGCTTCGGCGGCTCGACCAAGTCGATGAACGAATCGTTCGGCTATGCGGTGTCGGCGCTCGCGCTGGCGGTGATCTTCATCTACATGATCCTGGCCTCGCAGTTCGCCAGCTTCTTCCAGCCGATCGCCATCATGACCTCGCTGCCGCTGACGCTGATCGGCGTGTTCGCGGCGCTGCTGCTGTTCGGCTCGACGCTGAACATGTTCTCGATCATCGGGTTCATCATGCTGATGGGGCTGGTGACCAAGAACGCGATCCTGCTGGTCGACTTCGCCAACCAGGCGCGGCGCGGCGAGCACGGCAAGGCCCCGCTGTCGCGCGAGGCCGCGCTGGTCGAGGCGGCGCGCGTACGGCTGCGCCCGATCCTGATGACCACGCTGGCGATGATCTTCGGCATGGTCCCGCTGGCCTTCAGCCTCGGCGAGGGCGCCGAACAGCGCGCGCCGATGGGGCAGACCGTGATCGGCGGCATCATCACCTCGTCGATCCTGACGCTGGTGGTGGTGCCGGTGATCTACACCTACCTGGACGATCTTGGCGGCTGGCTGGCACGGCGCTGGCGGGGCAAGGCGGCGGCGGAGGGGACGCAGGGCGGGGCCGAGGCAGTGGCCCCGGCGGGCCCCCAGCAGGACCACGAGCGAGGCCACGGCCAAGGCCACGTCCAAGGCCACGAGCCCGCCAACCCCGCCCGGCCTGCCCCCGGCCGGCCGGCGAGCGCGGAATGACGCGCGGAATGACGGCCCGACCTGTCGGCCACAGGCGCCCGGCCCCCCGCTCCGGTCGGATGCCCCGGCGTCACGCCGGGGAGTTAAAATGTCGGGTTTGACGGAATTCCCCGGCCCCTGGCACCGCGCGGCCGGAACACGAAACAGATAGCGGTTGGCATAGCAAGGAAGGCAAGATGGACCTCGAAAAAGCCCGATTCAACATGATCGAACAGCAGATCCGGCCCTGGGACGTGCTGGATCAGGAAATCCTCGACCTGCTGGCCGTGGTCAAGCGCGAGCAGTTCGTGCCCACGGCGTACCAGGCGCTGGCCTTCGTCGATACGGAAATCCCGCTGCCGGGCGGCCAGAACATGCTGGCCCCGCGCGTCGAGGCCCGCGTGCTGCAGGAGCTGGGCGTGCGCAAGCACGAGAACGTGCTGGAGATCGGCGCAGGCTCCGGCTACATGGCCGCGCTGCTGGCCCATCGCGCCCGCCATGTGCTGACGGTCGACATCCGCCCCGAGCTCGCCGCGCTGGCCCGCGACAACCTCGCCAAGGCCGGCATCGTCAATGTCGAGGTCGCCGAGGGCAACGCCGCCGAAGGCTGGCCCGCCGGCGCCCCCTACGACGTGATCTGCATCTCCGGCTCGCTGCCGGTGGTGCCCGAGGCGATCCTGTCGCAGATCAAGGTCGGCGGCCGCATCGCCGCCTTCGTCGGCACGCTGCCGGTGATGGAGGCGCAGCTGATCACGCGCGTGTCCGACACCGAATACCAGACCGTCAATCTGTTCGAGACCGCGGTCGCCCCGCTGACCGGCGCCAAGGCGCCGTCGCGCTTCCAGTTCTGAGCCGGAAAACCACCATGCAGCAGATTACCGCCACCGAGTTGTCCCAATGGCTGGGCGACGCCAGCCGCGCCAAGCCGGTGCTGCTCGACGTGCGCGAGGACTGGGAAGTCCAGACCTGCGCGCTGCCCGGCATCACGCATATCCCGATGGGGCAGATCGTCGCCCGCGCGGCCGAGCTGGACCCGGACGCCGAGGTCGTCTGCGTCTGCCATCACGGCGGCCGCAGCATGCAGGTAGCCAACTTCCTGGAGCGGCAGCATGGCTTCGGCAAGGTCTACAACCTGAGCGGCGGCGTGCATGCCTGGGCCGAGCAGGTCGATCCCGCGATGCCGAAGTACTGAGCGGACGCTAACCGTCGGCCGCGCCGCGTCCGACAAGCTGGAGACGTCATGAGGTTTGCGCTGTGTCCCGCGCGGAGTGCCGCGCATGCTGTTGCGTCGAATGTTGCGTCGAATGTTGCGTCGAATGTTGCGTCGAATGGTGTGCCGATCGGTGTGTCGGATGCTCTGAGCGAGGATCGGCGCGGTCGCCTTCCGCACGCGCCTTCGCGCGCCGCCTCCGGCGTGGCGCTGGCGCTGTGCCTGGCCGCCCTGCTGCCGCTTCCGGCCAGCGCGGCCGACCTGCTGCAGGTCTATCGCGAAGCGCAGTCCAACGACGCGCAGTTCGCCAGCGCGCGCGCCCAGCTTGCCGCCTCGCAGGAACGCCTGCCGCAGGGCCGCGCCGGCCTGCTGCCGCAAATCAACGGCGTGGCCGGTGTCACCCGTACCAAGATCGACCAGAGCGCGCCGATCGACGCCAACCGCTTCCTGAACAACAAGAACTGGGCGCTGCAGCTGACCCAGCCGCTGTTCCGCTGGGATCGCTGGGAAACCTACAAGCAGGGCGAACTGGCCGCGCTGGCGGGGGAAGTCACCTTCAGCCAGGCGCAGCTGGACCTGATCACGCGCACCGCGCAGGCATATTTCGACGTGCTGGCCGCGCAGGACAACCTGTATCTGGCCGGCGCGCAGAAGCGCGCGATCGCCGAGCAGCTCGAACAGGCCAAGCGCAATTTCGAGGTCGGCACCGCGACCATCACCGATACCAACGACGCGCAGGCCCGCTACGACCTCGCGGTCTCGACCGAGATCGCCGCGCAGAACGAGCTCGAAGTCCGGCGCGCGACGCTGCAGCAGATCACCGGCAGGCCGGTCGACGAACTGATGGGGCTGCGCCCCGCTGCCGATATCCCGGGTCCGCAGCCGGCCGACGTCAACCTCTGGGCCCAGCAGGCCGAACAGACCAACCCGCAGGTCAGCCTCGCCCGCTACAACCTGGAAACGGCGCAGCGCGAATACAACAAGGCGCGCGCCGGCCACCTGCCGTCGGTCGACCTGGTCGCCTCCTACGGCTATCAGGACTCGTCGGGCCTGATCCAGCAGCAGGTCAACGTCGCCAGCCGCTACAACAGCGCGCAGATCGGCGTGCAGCTGACCATTCCGATCTACGCCGGCGGCCAGATCCAGTCCCGTGCGCGCGAAACGCTGGCGCTCGCCGACCGCGCCGCCAGCGATCTCGAGTTCGCGCGCCGCACCGCGGCGCAGAACGCGCGGCAGACCTTCTCCGGCGTCTCCAACGGGCTGGCCCAGGTGCGCGCGCTGGAAGCGGCCGAACGCTCGGCGCAGACCGCGGTCGAGTCGAACCGGCTCGGCTACGAGGTGGGCGTACGCATCAACATCGACGTGCTGAACGCCGAGGCGCAGCTGTTCTCGACCCGCCGCGATCTCGCCCGCGCCCGCTACGACACCATCATGAACGGCCTGCGCCTGAAGGCCGCCACCGGCTCTCTCAGCGAAGACGACCTGGTGCAGATCAATACGCTGCTGACGCTGCCGCCGGGCTCGATGTACAAGCTGCCCGAGCCGCCGAAGGCCGCCGCGCCGGGCGCGAAGCCGGCGCGGACGGCAAAGCGCGGCTAGCGCCAATCGATCCACGGCCATCGGTGCAATGCCGATGGCCGAATTCCTTCCGTTCGCGCCGCATCGGCAAAGGGGCGATCCCCTCCCTCTCGCGATTCAATCCGCCATGGGCGTGCGCGCCGCCGGGGAGAGGGGGTTCTCTCCCCATCGGTAAAACCTGCTTGCCTTCAATTCACCCGCGTACGCCGCTGTACCTCCAGCAGCTCCCAGCGGATCGCGGACGCATCGGCCGGGGGATTGGGCACGCGGTACTCGCGCACGCGCAGCGTGTAGGCGATGCCGGGCTCGAAATCGAGCCCTTCGATCGGCCCGTACCACAGCTGCCAGGGGGCGTTGGGATCGTCGCGGACGCGATAGCAGGTCTGCTTGCCGACGCCGGTGCATTCGACGCGCTGCGAATCCACATAGACGGTCTTCTCGACGCCCGACGCGGCGGCCTGGCCTTGGCCCTGGCCCGTCTGCCCTGACAGGCCTTGCTGGCCCTGCCCTTGCTGCCCATCGAGCCGATCGCCGCGGCGGCCCACGCCCTCGCGTTCGACGAAATGCAGCAGATCGCCATCGGCGGTCTTCCAGATGATCTGGCGGCCCGTGGAGCCTGCCGACGGCTGCGTGCCGACCGTCGTAAACGGCGACTGCATCGCCTTCAGCAGGCTGTTCTCCACCTCCATCAACGGCGGCGGACAGGCGCGGCGCGTGCTGGCGACGCGATCGAAGCGCATGCCGCTGTCGGTCTTGCCATAGCTGCCCGTCATGCGATTGCAGCCGGTGTTGCCGGTGACCGTGCCCTGCGCCGCGTCGATGCCGGCGTTGAACTCGAACAGCACCGGCTCGCCGTTATCGCCATGCGGGATCTGTTTCAGCGAGCCGTCCGGCATCTGCCAGCGCACCAGCTCCCAGCGGCTGGGGCCACCGGGCCGGGTCTCGCTCAGGGTCGGCGTCGCCGACGGCGAATCGGGGGCCGGCGCGGTGACGCAGCCGGACATCGCGGCACCAAGCAGCGCTGCGGCCGCGGCTGCGGTACCCATGCGGAAGGACAAGGACATCGGTTCGCTCCTCGAGTTGGCGGGATGCATCGACGACGATGATGCGTCCCGAAGCAAAGAGAGTGCCGGACGCACCCACAAGGTGACGCCACGCAGGACGCCACGGAGGACGCCACGGAGGACGCCACAGGGACGCCACAGGGAGGCCACAGGGACGCCACAGGGGGACGCCCGGCAAGTGTACGCAATCGATTTGACGCAGCCGGGATCAGCGAGTGCCCGGG
>NZ_JCBAJO010000139.1:0-13020 GCF_059772245.1 Cupriavidus sp. R6-3 | reverse complement strand
CGCGGCGGCCTTGGCGGCGGGATCGGGCTCCGCCAGCACGGCGAGCGCCCGATGGCGCAGGGAAAGCGGCGAGGAGGCCGCATCTGGGTCGATCGGCGCCGTGGCATCGCGATCTGGGGCGGGTTCGGCAGCGTAGGCGGGCATGGGCGTAAAATCCGGTCTGCCGCGATTGTAGAGCCTTGCCGGCACTGCCCGGCCTCATACGACCTACGCCCCGGTGTTACGCCCCGGTGTTGCGCCCCGGTGTTGCGCCCCGGTGTTGCGCCCCGGTGTTGCGCCCGGGTGTTGCGCCCGGGGTTCCGCCCTTTAAGGCCCGGCGGCCATCCCCATCTAGAAACGAACCCCGTACAGGAGACCTCATGTCGCTTTACCAGCTCGGCGATACCGCCCCTTCCATCGATGCCGACGCCTACGTGGCTGCCGAAGCCACCGTCATCGGCAACGTGACGCTCAAGGCGCGAGCCAGCGTCTGGCCGGGCGCGGTAATCCGGGGCGACAACGAGCCCATCGTCGTCGGCGAAGCGACCAACGTGCAGGAAGGCGCGGTGCTGCACACCGACCCGGGCTGCCCGCTGACGATCGGCGACCGCGTCACCATCGGCCACCAGGCGATGCTGCACGGCTGCACGATCGGCGAAGGCGCGTTGATCGGCATTCAGGCGGTGGTGCTGAACCGCGCGGTGATCGGCAAGGAATGCCTGGTCGGCGCCGGCGCCATCGTCACCGAAGGCAAGGTGTTCCCCGACCGCACGCTGATCCTGGGCGCCCCCGCCAAGGCGGTACGCGAACTGAGCGACGAGGAAGTGGCCGGCCTGTACCGCAACACCGACACGTATGCGGCACGCCAGGCCGTCTACAAGAAGGAATTGAAACGCATCGGCTGAGCGCCCGCGCGCCGGCCGATCCCACCGATGGATGATCGTGACTGAAACCCAAACCCCGGACACCCTGCAGAAATTCCTGTTCGACGCCGCCCCGGTGCGCGGCGAGCTGGTGCGGCTGCAATCGACCTGGCAGGAAGCGCTGGAGCGCCACCACTATCCGGCCCCGGTACGCCGGCTGCTCGGCGAGATGATGGCCGCGGCCGCGCTGCTGTCGGCCAACCTGAAGTTCAACGGCGCGCTGGTGATGCAGCTGCATGGCGACGGGCCGGTGCGCATGCTGGTGGTCGAATGCCTGTCCGACCTGTCGCTGCGTGGCACCGCGAAGCTGGCCGAAGGCGTCGAGATCGCCGACGATGCCACGCTGGCCGAGCTGGTCAATCGACACGGCCAGGGGCGCTTCGCCATCACGCTGGACCCGCACGACAAGCTGCCGGGCCAGCAGCCCTACCAGGGCATCGTGCCGCTGGCCGACGCCCATGGTCCGCTGACGTCGATCAGCGCCGTGCTCGAGCACTATATGCAGGCCTCCGAGCAGCTCGACACGCGGCTGTGGCTGGCCGCCGACGACCGCGTCGCGGCCGGCATGCTGCTGCAGAAGCTGCCGTCCTACGGCGGCACGATGGAAGGCAAGCCCGGCCGCCCGCCCGCGCAGGTCGGCGAGACCGGCGCGCCGCTGTCGGCCCACGGCCGCGCGCAGGATCTCGATACCTGGGACCGCGCCTGCCAGCTCGGCGCCACGCTCAAGACCGAGGAACTGCTGGCCGAACAGCCGGATACGCTGCTGCGGCGGCTGTTCTGGGAAGACCTGCAGGACGCCGGGCTGCGCGTGTTCGAACCCGTCACGCCGCACTTCCGATGCTCGTGCTCGCGCACCAAGGTGGCGAACATGCTGCAGTCGCTGGGCCAGGCCGAGGTCGACGACATCGTCGCCGAGCGCGGCTCGGTGGAGATCCACTGCGACTTCTGCGGCCAGGAGTACCGCTTCGACCCGGTCGACTGCGCGCAGCTGTTCAGCGGCGCGGCGATGCCGGCGGGGGTCGGCGAGGGCGCGGGACATCGGCACTGAGCGGCGCTGAGCAGCACGGAGTGACACCGAGCAGCGCTGAGCTCTGCCGGCCAGGCTGACCGGTTCCCCCGGTCTGTTCTCCCTCTCCCCTCAGCGGGAGAGGGGAAAAACCCTGTGGTGCCCCGTGAGCCGCAAACTTTGCTGGCTCACTAAAATCAAAGTCAACAAAGTCTCCCCGACATCCGCGCACCGCCTGGAGGTCATCATGCCGGCCATCCCTTCGTCGATCCGTCTTGCATTGCTGGCCGCGCCGCTGCTGGCCGCGGGGTGCGCCGCCAATCTGCCGCGCGACATCAACGGCTCGCCGCCGACCGCCCGGCTGGCGCCGGATACCGCGTCCCGCGCACCTGCCGCGCCGCTCAGCGCCGAGGAACGCAAGCGGCTGGACGCACTGAACAAGCAGGTGCTGCGCGAGCAAGAGGCCGCGATCGCCCGCGATCAGCAGGCCCAGGCCTGGGCGCGCGCATCGACCTACGCCTATCCGGCGTATCCGCTGTCGAGCTGGAGTTTGTACTACGGGGGATGGGGCCGCGGCCGCTGGGGCGGCGGGGTCAGCATCGGGTCGCCCGGCTATTGGGGCTGGGGCGGCTACCCGTACTGGTGGTGGTGAAGCGCTGGCGTGAGACGCGAGCCGGCGGCAGCCTGACGCTCAGTGCCCGCCGGAACCCGGCTTGGCCGCCGGAGGCGGGGGCAGCGGCGGCGTGGCGCTGACCTTGGGGGCCGGTGCGACGAACTGGATGAACACCTCGCCGTCCTTGACCATGCCGAGCTCGTAGCGCGCCCGTTCCTCGACCGCGCCGGTGCCGTCCTGCAGGTCCAGCACCTCGCCCTCGAGCTTGGCATTGCGGCGCTTGAGCTGTTCGTTGCGGGCGGTCTGCTCGCCGACCTGCTTGTTCAATTCCCACACGCGCAACCAGCCGCCCTTGCCCAGCCACAGGGGATACTGGATCGCGAGCAGCACCACGAACAACAGCAGCGTAATCAGGCGCATGGGCATTCAGGAAACGGACGACTGGGCGGTGGCCGCAGGCGCCGGCGGCCGAGGCCGCCGGGCGCCTGCCGACTCCCGGGCTTAGCGCAGATTGTAGAACGCGCTCTTGCCGGGGTAGCTGGCGATGTCGCCCAGGTCTTCCTCGATGCGCAGCAGCTGGTTGTACTTGGCGATGCGGTCCGAACGCGACAGCGAGCCGGTCTTGATCTGGCCGGCGTTGGTGCCCACCGCGATATCGGCGATGGTGCTGTCCTCGGTCTCGCCCGAACGGTGCGAGATCACGGCCGTGTAACCGGCGCGCTTGGCCATCTCGATCGCCGCGAAGGTTTCGGTCAGCGTGCCGATCTGGTTGATCTTGATCAGGATCGAGTTGCCGATGCCCTTGTCGATGCCTTCCTTCAGGATCTTGGTGTTGGTGACAAACAGATCGTCGCCGACCAGCTGCACGCGCTTGCCGAGCTTGTCGGTCAGCACCTTCCAGCCGTCCCAGTCGCCTTCGGCCATGCCGTCCTCGATCGACACGATCGGGAACTTGTCGCACAGATTGGCTAGGTAGTCGGCCCATTGGGTCGAATTCAGCGTCAGGCCTTCGCCTTCCAGGTGATACAGGTCCTCGCCTTCGCGGAAGAACTCGCTCGAGGCGCAGTCCAGCGCCAGCAGCACGTCCTCGCCGGCGCGATAGCCGGCCTTCTCGATCGCCTGCAGGATGGTGTTCAGGCATTCCTCGTTCGAGGCGAAGTTCGGCGCGAAGCCGCCTTCGTCGCCGACCGCGGTCGACATGCCCTTGTCGGCCAGGATCTTCTTCAGCGCGTGGAACACCTCCGCGCCGCAGCGCAGCGCTTCACGGAAGCTCTTCTGCGACACCGGCATGATCATGAATTCCTGGATGTCCAGGCTGTTGTTGGCGTGCGCGCCGCCATTGACGATGTTCATCATCGGCACCGGCATCTGCATCGCGCCCGAACCGCCGAAGTAGCGGTACAGCGGCAGGCCGGCTTCCTCGGCGGCGGCCTTGGCCACCGCCATCGACACGGCCAGCATCGCGTTGGCGCCCAGGCGGCTCTTGTTCTCGGTGCCGTCCAGATCGATCAGCGTGCGGTCCAGGAAGGCCTGCTCGGCGGCGTCCAGGCCCATGATGGCTTCGGAGATCTCGGTGTTGATGTGCTCGACGGCCTTCAGCACGCCCTTGCCCAGATAGCGCGACTTGTCGCCATCGCGCAGTTCGATCGCCTCACGCGAGCCGGTCGACGCGCCCGACGGCACCGCGGCGCGACCCATCACGCCCGATTCGAGCAGAACGTCGCATTCGACGGTCGGGTTGCCGCGCGAGTCGAGAACCTCGCGACCGATGATATCTACGATTGCACTCATGGATTCCTCTTGATCTAGATCTGGTGAAGCTCGGTATGTCGATGCACTGCGTCTGGTACGGCGTTGCACCGCGCGCCAGGCGCTCCGCGTGGAGACCCGCGTCAGGCAACGCCCCGGTCGAGGCTCAAACGCCCTCGACCACGATCATGTTCATCCGGGCCGCATGCTCGCGCGCCTTGCGGGCCGCGCGATAGGTCTCGCCGTCATGGAACGCCTGGGCCGCCTCGACGCTGGGGAACTTCAGCAGCACCACGCGGGTGGGCGCCCATTCGCCTTCGAGCGGGACCGTGCGGCCGCCGCGCACCAGCACCTCGGCGCCATGCTCCTGCATGGCCTTGCTGGACAGGACCTTGTACTGCTCGTACTGCTGCGGATCGGTGACGTCGACGTAGGCGATGATGTAGCCGGCGGCCATGCGTATCTCCAGGATGAATCTTATGGTTGTCAACGTTGCCGCCCGATGACGGCGGCAACGTGCGGAATCGGTGATCGGCGCGAGGGCCGTTGCAGCTGACGATTGAACGATTGAACGATTGAACGATTGACGGTTGGCGCTGCGCGCTCAGGCGCAGGCCGGCCAGCCGAAATTGTCTTCGAGGAAGCCGGCGCGCTTGGTCAGCGCGTCCAGATCCTTCAGCACGACCAGCAGTTCTCGCATGCGCGACAGCGGCACGGCATTGGGACCGTCCGACATCGCCTTGCTCGGATCGGGGTGGGTCTCCATGAAGAGGCCCGCGATGCCGACCGCCACCGCGGCGCGCGCCAGCACCGGCACGAACTCGCGCTGGCCGCCCGAGCTGGTGCCCTGCCCGCCCGGCAGCTGCACCGAGTGGGTCGCGTCGAACACCACCGGCGCGCCGGTCTCGCGCATGATCGCCAGCGAGCGCATGTCGGATACCAGGTTGTTATAGCCGAACGACACGCCGCGCTCGCAGGCCATGAAGCTGTCCTCGGGCAGGCCGGCTTCGCGCGCGGCGTCGCGGGCCTTGTCGATGACGTTCTTCATGTCGCCCGGGGCCAGGAACTGGCCCTTCTTGATATTGACCGGCTTGCCGCTCTGCGCGCAGGCGCGGATGAAATCGGTCTGCCGGCACAGGAAAGCCGGCGTCTGCAGCACGTCGACCACCGCGGCCACCGGCGCGATCTCGTCGATCTCGTGGATGTCGGTCAGCACCGGCACGCCGATCTCGCGCTTGACCGTGGCCAGGATCTCCAGCCCCTTCTCCATGCCCAGTCCGCGGAAGGACTTGCCCGACGAGCGGTTCGCCTTGTCGAACGACGACTTGTAGATGAAGGGGATGCCCAGTTCGCTGGTGATCGTCTTCAGCGCGCCCGCGGTATCGAGCGCCATCTGCTCCGACTCGATCACGCAGGGACCGGCGATCAGGAAAAACGGCTGGTTCAGGCCGACATCGAATCCACACAATTTCATCTTGCTCTCCTGCTATCGGCCGCTTCAGGCGCCCTTGCGCCGCTGTTGGCCGGCCAGCGCCGCTTCCACGTAGGCCTTGAACAGCGGATGGCCTTCGCGCGGCGTCGAGGTGAATTCCGGGTGGAACTGCACGCCGACGAACCACGGATGCAGTTGGGCCGGCAGTTCCATCATCTCGGGCAGGTTCTCGGTCGGGGTGCGGGCCGAAATCACCATGCCGGCCTGCTCCAGCTGCGGCACGTAGTGATTGTTGACCTCGTAGCGGTGGCGATGCCGCTCGTTGACCTCGGCACCGTAGATCTGCGCGGCCTTGGTATCCGGCTTGACCGGCACGCGCTGCGCGCCCAGGCGCATGGTGCCGCCCAGGTCCGAATCGGCCGAGCGCTGCTCGACCTTGCCGTCGCGGTCGACCCATTCGGTGATCAAGGCGACCACCGGGTGTTCGGTCTCGAGGCTGAACTCGGTCGAATTGGCATCGCGCATGCCGGCCACATGGCGGGCGAACTCGATCACCGCCAGCTGCATGCCCAGGCAGATGCCCAGGTACGGCACCTTGTTCTCGCGCGCGTACTGGATCGCGCGGATCTTGCCCTCGGTGCCGCGCTTGCCGAAGCCGCCCGGCACCAGGATCGCGTCCAGGGGCTTGAGCACTTCGAGATGGCCCGATTCCAGTTCCTCGGAATCGATGTATTCGATATTGACGCGGGTCGCGGTATGCATGCCCGCGTGGCGCAGCGCCTCGATCAGCGACTTGTACGACTCGGTCAGATCGACGTACTTGCCGACCATGCCGATCGTCACTTCGTGTTCGGGGTTTTCCTGCGCGTTGACCAGCTTCTGCCACATCGACAGATCGGCCGGCTTCGGATCCAGGCGCAGCTCCTCGCAGATCAGCCGGTCCAGGCCCTGCTCGTTGAGCATCTGCGGGATCTTGTAGATGCTGTCGACGTCCCACACCGAGATCACCGCTTCCTGCGGGATATTGGCGAACAGCGAGATCTTGGCGCGCTCGTCGTCCGGAATCGGCCGGTCGGCGCGGCACAGCAGCGCCGTCGGCGAGATGCCGATCTCGCGCAGCTTCTGCACCGAGTGCTGGGTGGGCTTGGTCTTGAGCTCGCCGGCGCTGGCGATGAACGGCACCAGCGTCAGATGGACGAAGGCCGCGTGGTTGCGGCCCATGCGCAGGCTCATCTGGCGGGCGGCCTCGAGGAACGGCAGCGATTCGATATCGCCGACGGTTCCGCCGATCTCGACCAGCGCCACGTCGGCCTTGCCTTCGTGCGAGGCGGCCGCGCCCTTCTCGATGAAGGCCTGGATCTCGTTGGTGATATGCGGAATCACCTGCACGGTCTTGCCCAGGTATTCGCCGCGCCGCTCCTTGCGGATCACCGATTCGTAGATCTGGCCCGTGGTGAAGTTGTTCGACTTGCGCATCTTGGCCGAGACGAAGCGCTCGTAGTGGCCAAGATCCAGGTCGGTCTCCGCGCCGTCTTCCGTGACGAATACTTCGCCATGCTGGAAGGGGCTCATCGTGCCGGGATCGACGTTGATGTAGGGATCGAGCTTGAGGAGGGTGACTTTGAGGCCGCGCGACTCGAGAATAGCCGCGAGCGAGGCGGCAGCGATGCCCTTGCCGAGGGAAGAGACGACGCCACCGGTGACGAAGACGAATTTGGTCATAAACCGAGCTTGCCGGGGAAATCGGGATTATACATGAGCGAGGCCGGATGGACGGGCGGAATCGGCGTGCCGGACTGTCCGCTCGCGTGCCGTTTCGGCGGCGGACCCGGCCTCGCGCGAGCCCTCGCCGCCCCGTTCACTGCGGTTCGCGCGGACGCTCGCGCCGAGCCCGCACCGGCTGTCCCCAGCGGTCGCCCTCGCCCTGCCGCGTCAGCGGATGCTGGGCCGGCGCGGCGGCGTCCCATTCCGGGTTGTCGATCTCGCCGAACACCTGGCGCAGGCGCTGGCCCCAGGTCTCGCGGATCATGCAGAAATACGGATTGCGGTCGTCGATGGTGGCAAAGCGCGTGACGTGCAGCGAATCGGCTTCGTAGACCAGCAGGTCCAGCGGCAGGCCCACCGAGATATTGGACTTGAGCGTCGAGTCCATCGAGATCAGCGCGCACTTGGCCCCTTCGGCCAGCGGCAACGAGGGATGCACCACGCGGTCGATGATCGGCTTGCCGTACTTGGCCTCGCCAATCTGGAAGTAGCAGTTCTCCGGCGTCGCCTCGACGAAATTGCCGGCCGCATAGACATTGAACAACCGCACCCGCTCGCGGCCGATCTGGCCGCCGAAGATCAGGCTGACGTTGAACTCGATGCCGGCATCGCGCAGCGCATCGGCATCGCGGCGGTGCACCTGGCGCACTGCGTCGCCGACGATCGAGGCGGCCTCGAACATATCGCGCGCGGTCCACAGCGAGCGTTTGCTGTCGCGGCTTTCCATCAGGATCTGGCGGATCGACTGGCTGATGGCGAGATTGCCGGCCGTCATCAGCACCATGACGCGGTCGCCGGGCTCCTCGAACACCGTCATCTTGCGGGCCGTCGAGATCGCGTCGACGCCCGCATTGGTGCGCGAGTCGGACAGGAATACCAGGCCGGCATCGAGCCGCATGGCTACACAGTACGTCATGGTGTTGTCTTATTGTGGTGACATGGCGCGCGGCGGAACGCGCGGGGAGCATCCCGGCATTCTAGCGCCCTCGCCGGGCGTCCCCTGTCACGGCACCTTATCGGCCCCACAGCGAGCCGTGGCGACCCGTGGCGACCCGGGGCCCCACGGCGACACGTAGCCGCACGTAGCGGCACGCTGCGGCGCAATGCAGGACTCAGGCCGGCTCGATCAGGATCTGCACCGACAGCGATTCGGTGCCGCCGCCCTCGCGCACGCCGCGGATCGGCGCCGCCGAGCGGTAGTCGCGCCCCACCGCGAGGCGGATATGGCGGGTATCGGTGAAGCAGCCGTGCGTCACGTCGATGCTGCACCAGCGCTCCCGCCCGGTATCGACACACAGGTCGGCCCAGGCGTGGCTGGCCAGCTCGGTGGCCGCGGGGTCGTGGAAATAGCCGCTGACATAGCGCGCCGGAATGCCGAAGGCGCGGCAGGCGGCCACCATCACCTGCGCCTGGTCCTGGCACACGCCCGCGCCCAGCGCGAAGGCCTCGGCGGCGCTGGTGCCGACATCGGTGGCATTGGGCTGGTAGCGCACGCGCTCGCCGATGCCCTGGGCCAGCGCCAGCAGCGCGGCGGGATCATGGCCGGCGGCCAGATACGGGGCGGCGAACGTCCTCAGCTCGTCGGGCGCGCTGGTCAGCGGCGTGCCGCTGCGGAAGTACAGCGGCGACACGCGCGCCTCCCCCGGCGGCGGCGCGTCGCTGAAGCAGCCGTCGGCATCGGAGGCCGGCGTGATCTCGACCTCGCCGCTGGCGGCGATCGTGATGGTGTCGGCCGGCCGCGCCAGCGTGAACTGATGGACGATATTGCCGAAGCCATCGAGCGCCTCGGACAGATTGCCCGGCACCGACAGCTGCCATTGGTGCACGCGCTGCAGCGGGCCGGAGCGCGGCGCCAGCCGCAGCTCGTGAACGCTGCGGATCACCGGCTCGGCATAGCGGTAAACGGTGCGATGGTGGATCTGGTATTTCACGGTCATGTTGCGCTGCGCCGCCAGATCCGCCCGGCAGGTACGCCTGGCGCGTCGGTGGGCGAATCCATCGGTCAGGCTGCCAGCGGCGGCACCAGGAAGTCCCGGCTGATGCCGCTGCCCAGATCGCCGATGCGTTCCAGGAAGCTGGTCAGGAAAGCGTGCAGTCCGACCGCGAAGATGTCGTCGATGCGCGCGTATTTGAGGTCGGCATGCAGTTTACCAGCCTGCCGCTCGGTCTCGGCCGACTGCTGGTTGCGCACCAGCGCCAGGATCGCCACCACCTCGTCCATGCTCGACACCAGCGAGCGCGGCATGTCGGGCCGCAGGATCAGCAGTTCGGCGACGCGCACCGGCGTGATCACCGTGCGGTAGATCTTGCGGTAGACCTCGAAGCCCGACACCGAGCGCAGCACCGCGGCCCAGTGATAGAAGTCCTGCTCGGTCCGTTCGGTGCCGCCGTTCTCGCTGCCGGTGGCCTGGAACTTGACGTCGAGGATCCGCGCGGTGTTGTCGGCGCGCTCCAGGAAGGTGCCCAGCCGCATGAAGTGGAAGGCGTCGTCCTTGAGCATGGTGCCGAACTGCACGCCGCGCGCCAGGTGCGAGCGGAACTTGACCCATTCGAAGAATTGCGACGGATCGTCGCGCAGCACGCCGTCCGAGATCATCCGCTGCACGTCCAGCCAGGTGGTGTTCAGCGTCTCCCACACCTCGGTCGTCAACGAACCGCGCACGGCCCGCGCGTTCTCGCGCGCCGCGCGCAGGCAGCTCATGATCGACGACGGGTTGGTCATGTCGCGCACCATGAAGTCGATCACGTCCTCGCGCGACAGCAGGCCGTACTTGTGGTCGAACGCGTGCGTCAGCTCGGAGATATCGAGCATCGCCCACCAGCCCTGCTCGGCCACCTCGAGCGATTGCGGCAGCAGCGAGGTCTGGTAATTGACGTCGAGCATGCGCGCGGTGTTCTCGGCGCGCTCGGTGTAGCGCGCCATCCAGAACAGGTGGTCGGCGGTGCGGCTCAGCATGATGGCTCTCCGTGGTCCGGTCGGAAGATCGCGGGGTCGGCAATGGCTGCGGAAAGGTGCGAAGGATTGAAGGCTTGAAGGCTCGATGGCTCGAAGGTTCGTCGGCTCAGCGCTCCAGCACCCAGGTGTCCTTGGTGCCGCCGCCCTGCGAGGAATTGACCACCAGCGACCCTTCGCGCAGCGCGACGCGCGTCAGCCCGCCCGGCACCATGCGCACCTCCTTGCCCGACAGCACGAACGGCCGCAGATCGATATGGCGCGGCGCGATGCCGGCCTCCACATAGGTCGGACAGGTCGACAGCGCCAGCGTCGGCTGCGCGATGTACTGATCCGGCCGCGCCTTGACCACCTCGCGGAAGGCGTCGATCTCGGCGCGCGTCGCCGCCGGCCCGACCAGCATGCCGTAGCCGCCGGCCCCGTGCGTTTCCTTGACCACCAGCTCGTCCATATGGTCGAGCACGTACTGCAGGTCGTCCGGGCGCCGGCACATCCAGGTCGGCACGTTGGCCAGCAGCGGTTCCTCGCCCAGATAGAAGCGGATCATCTCGGGCACATAGGGATAGATCGACTTGTCGTCGGCGACGCCGGTGCCGATCGCATTGCAGACCGTGACATTGCCGGCGCGATAGACCGCCAGCAGGCCGGCCGCGCCCAGCGTCGAATCGGGCCGGAACACCAGCGGATCGAGAAAGTCGTCGTCGACGCGGCGGTAGATCACGTCGACGCGCTGCGGCCCCTGCGTGGTGCGCATGTACAGATGGTCGTCCTGCACGAACAGGTCGCTGCCCTCGACCAGTTCGATGCCCATCTGCTGCGCCAGGAACGCGTGCTCGAAGTAGGCGGAGTTGTACATGCCCGGCGTCAGCACCACCACGGTCGGATCGGCCACGCCCTGCGGCGACACGCTGCGCAGCATGTCGAGCAGCAGGTCGGGATAGTGGGCCACCGGCGCGACGCGGTTGCGCGCGAACAGCTCGGGGAACAAGCGCATCATCATCTTGCGGTTCTCGAGCATGTAGGAGACCCCTGAAGGCACCCGCAGATTGTCCTCGAGCACATAGAACTCGCCCTCTCCCGCGCGCACCACGTCGATGCCCGCGACATGCGCATAGATGTCGCGCGGCACGTCGATGCCCAGCATCTCGGGCCGGTATTGCGCGTTGTCGTAGACCTGCTCGGGCGGGATCACGCCGGCGCGGATGATGTCCTGGCCGTGATAGATGTCGTGGATGAAGCGGTTCAGCGCGGCGACGCGCTGGCGCAGGCCCTTCTCCAGCAGCGCCCATTCGCCGGCCGGGAAGATGCGCGGAATCACGTCGAAGGGGATGGTGCGCTCGGTGCCGCTGTTGGCCTCGTCCTTGTCGCCATAGACGGCGAAGGTGATGCCCACGCGCCGGAACACCAGGTCCGCCTCGGCACGCTTGTTGGCCATGGTCGCGCCCGACTGGCGCGCCAGCCACTCGGCGAACTGGCGGTAGTGCGGCCGGATCGCGTCAGGCGACAACGCCTGCCCGGCGGCGATGTTCGGGGGCGCATCGCCGCGCCAGTCCAGCATTTCATCGAAAAACCGCGCCGCCATGATGCCCTCCCCCAGTACCGGGCGCCCGACCGGCCGCCGCGCATCGTTGACTTCTACAGCATACGTCCGGCCGCCGCCCCCGAGAAGGAGGCCAAGTGCCTTGGCAGACATTCAAGCAAGATGCCTGCCAATGGAAGACGGGCCGCGAACGGCGTGTTGGCGCGGCGTGGCGCCACGCAATGGCGCGGGGACGCCGCCCCGCACACCATTTCAGTGCACGGGCTGGCTGCCGCGGACGGGCGGACGCTCGGCCAGGATCTGGCGCACCAGTTCCTCCGGGGGCTTGCGGATATCGAGCACCAGCGCGTCGCGCGGCTCCTCGAGCGTATCGAGCTGGCTCTGCAGCAGCTTGGGATCGAAGAAATGCCCGCTGCGGCCGGCCAGGCGCGTGCGCAGCACGTCGATATCGCCCTTCAGGTAGATGAAGCTGACCCCGCCGTCGGGCGGCGTCAGGCGGTCGCGATAGATCTGGCGCAGCGCGGAGCAGGTGAAGACGTGCGGGCGGCCCTCGGCGCGGGCCTGGTCGATGGCGGCGCGCATCGCGTCCAGCCAGGGCCAGCGGTCCTCGTCGGTCAGCGGAATGCCGGCGGCCATCTTGGCCTTGTTGGCGGCGCTGTGGAATTCGTCGGCGTCATGGAAGCCGCAGTGCAGGGCCTGCGCCAGCAGCGAGCCGACCGTGGTCTTGCCGCTGCCGGAGACGCCCATCAGGATATAGATCATGTCTGCTCCATCGATCAGGATCGGACGGTCGAAGCCGCCCTTGTTGGTCTGACCGCGCGGCGGCGGGTTCGCGCGCGTGCGGTCGAGGCCGGACGCGGGGTCCGGCCGGCTTGAGGATTGATTGGTCCGGGGTTCGGTCCGGGGTTGCGTGTCGCCTGCCGTATCGGTTGCCGTATCGGTTGCCGTATCGGTTGCCGGATCGCCTGCCGAAAGTACGCCCTACAGCACGACTATAGTGCGCGCGGTGCCAGCGCCGCCATCGCATCGGCCTCGCTGAGGTCCAGCGCGCTGCCGCCCTG
>NZ_JCBAJO010000138.1:0-13026 GCF_059772245.1 Cupriavidus sp. R6-3 | reverse complement strand
GCCGAGGTGGTGGCCCAGCGCCTGCCGCGCGTAGGGATTAGACATAGGCATCGTCGCCGGCTCCGATCTGGATTTCGCCGGCGTCGGCCAGGCGTCTTACCACCTGCAGGATGCTCTTCTGCTCGGCCTCGACCTGCGACACGCGCACCGGGCCCAGCGCTTCGAGGTCCTCGCGCAGCATCTCTCCCGCACGGGTCGACATGTTGCGGATGAACTTGTCGCGCAGTTCCTGCGGCGCGCCCTTGAGCGCGACGATCAGCGACTCGGTGGCGATTTCCTTCAGCACGCGCTGGATGCCGCGATCGTCCACTTCCAGCAGGTTCTCGAACAGGAACATCTCGTCGATGATCTTCTGCGCGAGGTCGCTGTCGTGCTGGCGCACGCCGGCGATCACCGCTTCCTCGTGCGTGGTGTTCATCAGGTTGATGATCTCGGCGGCGGTGCGGATGCCGCCCATGCGGCTGCGCTTCAGGCTCTGGCCGGCCAGCAGCTTGGTCAGCACGTCGGTCAGTTCCTGCAGCGCGCCCGGCTGCACGCCGCCGAACGTCGCGATCCGCAGCACCACGTCGTTGCGCAGGCGGTCGGTGAACAGCGCCAGCACCTCCGAGGACTTCTGGCGGTCCAGGTGGATCAGGATGGTGGCGATGATCTGCGGATGCTCGTCGCGGATCAGCTCGGCCACCGAGGTCGCGTCCATCCAGTTCAGCGAGTCGATGCCGCTGCCCGGGTCGCGCGATTCCAGGATGTCCTCGATCACCGACAGCGCGCGTTCCTCGCCCAGCGCCTTGTTCAGGACGCTCTTGATGAACGTGCTCGAGTCGACCGACAGCGCCAGGAACTGCTCGGTCTCGCTGCGGAACTCGGCCAGCACGGCCGCCATTTCTTCTCGCGTGACGGCGTTCAGCGACGCCATGGCCGAGCCCAGCGTCTGCACTTCGCGCGGCGACAGGTGCTTGAACACCTCGGCCGCCGCATCCTCACCGAGCGACATCATCAGGATGGCGCTCTTCTGCAAGCCCTCACCGTTCATCGCTAGACATCCAGTTCTTGATCACACTGGCGACCAGACGCGGGTCGCGTTGCGCAGCGTCGCGCACCAGGGCGAGATCGCTTTCGTATTTGGCGGTCAGGCGCAGCACTTCCGGATCCGGCTGCTGCTCCTCGACCGGCAGCAGCACCGACTCGGCGGCGTTGGCCTCGGCGGGCGGCGGCAGCGGCGGCGCGGTGTACTTGCGCACGATCGGCCGTGCCACCTTGAACCACACGAACAGGGCCAGCAGTGCCAGCAGCAGGTATTGCGCGGCGGTCTTGGCCAGCTCGATCATTTCGGGTTGCTTCCACAGCGGCAGTTCGGGTTTGATCTCCTCGCCGGAAGTGAACGGGCTGTTGACCACATTGAGCGAGTCGCCCCGCGCCGGCGAGAAGCCCATGGCTTCCTTGGCCAGGTTCTCGATCTGCGCCAGTTGCGCCGCGGTCAGCGGCTCGCTGGTGATCTTGCCGTTCGCGCCGGCCACCTGGCGATGATTGACCACCACCGCCACCGACAGGCGGCGGATGCCGCCCGGTGCCTGCTGCACGTGGCGCACGGTGCGGTCCAGCTCGTAGTTGGTCGTCGAGTCGCGGCGGGCGCTGCTCGGGCCGGCCTGTGCGCCGGCGAGCGCGGCCTGCGTGCTGGCGGTGCCGGCTTGCTGTCCCTGGGCCTGCTGGCCGGTCTGGCCTTGCTGTCCTGGCTGGCCCTGCTGCCCTTGCTGGCCCGGCTGCTGTGTGACCACCGGTGCGGCGGCCTGCAGCGGCGGCTGGTTCGACAGCGCCCCCGGCACGCCGCCGACCGGCGAGCCGCCTTGCTGGTTCGACTCGCTGGTCTGCTGGCTGCGGATCGCCGCGCGGGTCGGATCCTGGTTCGGCTTGAACGACTCGTCGGTGTGCTCGACGATATTGAAGTCCACGTCGGCGGTGACCTGGGCCTTCACATTGCCCTGGCCGACGATGGGCGCGAGGATCGACTCGACGCGCTGCACATAGGTGCGCTCGAGCGTCTGCACATACTTGAGCTGCGTGGCATCGAGCATGCGCTCGTTGCTGCCGTTGCCCGACAGCAGGTTGCCATGCTGGTCGACGATCGAGATCGACTTGGGCGTCAGCTCCGGCACGCTGGACGACACCAGATGGCTGATCGCCGCGACCTGGCCTTCGTCGATGGCGCGGCCCGGATGCAGCGTCAGCACGATCGAGGCGGTCGGCTTCTGGCGCTCGCGCACGAACAGCGTGGGCTTCGGAATGGCCAGATGCACGCGCGCGGACTGCACCGCGGCGATCGATTCGATCGAGCGCGCGAGCTCGCCTTCGAGTCCGCGCTGGTAATTGACCTGTTCGGCGAACTGGCTGATGCCGAACTTCTGGTTGTCCATCAGCTCCATGCCGGCGTTGCCGCTCTTGGGCAGGCCCTGCGACGCCAGCCGCAGCCGCATCTCATGGACCTTGTCGGCCGGCACCATCACCGCACCGCCGCCCTCGGCGAACTTGTACGGCACGTTCATCTGCTGCAGCGACGCGATCACCGCGCCGCCATCGCGTTCGGACAGGTTGCTGTACAGCACCTTGTAGTCGGGGCTGCGCGACCACAGCACGCCGACCGCGATCGCCGCGGCCAGCGCGGCGCCGCCCAGCATCAGCGGCAGGCGCGGATTGCCCTTGAAGCGCTCGATCAATTCCGAGCGGTTGCCCAGCACGGCTGCCGCATTCATGCGCGGGCCTCCGTATTGGCCGACCCGCCGAGCCGGCCGGGCAGGGGCGAACCTTGCCGGGGGCGCAATGCGCCGCCCTGGCGGTGGCCGATGTCGGCATGGCTCAGATCACGCAGCAGACAAAACACGCGTACTCTCCGCGATAGTTAAACAAAGGGGCGCCGGTGTCGTTAATGCATTCGCTGGCAGCAAACCAGGGATGCGGGTGGGGAGCGGCAAGGCGACAGCCCGCCAGACCCGGCACGGTAGCGATGATCGGTTACCGGGCGCACAGACAATCCGGGGAATAGGACGGCTTTTCGGTCCGATTTCGGCCTATGCCGGGCCGGACGCGGCAGGTACGCTTCGGCTGCTGGATTGGGCGGGGGCCTGCATTTGGCATTCCCGTGCTCGTCCGATCGACCCATTCAGGGGTGCCGGCCTCGCTTCGGCGCCTCGCCAATCACGGAAAAGACAGACCGATGAGTTCGATTGCATCCATCGAAGGCATGCTGCAGCAGCTGCGCGGCCTGGCGCAGAGCGCGTCGGGCACGACCTCCCAGACCATCCCGGCCGCCGCCTCCGGCTTTGCCGGCGAGCTGCAGCGCTCGCTGCAGAAGATCAGCGGCGCCCAGGAACGCGCCTACGGCCTGGCCGAAGCCTTCGAGCTCGGCAAGCCCGGCATCGCGCTGAACGACGTGATGATCGAAATGCAGAAGGCCAGCATTTCGTTCCAGACCGGCGTGCAGGTGCGCAACCGGCTGGCGATGGCGTATCAGGAAGTGATGAATATGGCGGTGTAAGCGTCGTGCTTGCACGCGAAGGCGACCCTTGCGGTCGCCTTTATATTTTGATGACGGGCGAGAGCGCCCATGCGAAATGCCACCCCATTGCGCCGTTGTTCCGCGAATTGGCATCTCCGTCTGCTTGCTACGCTCGTTATGCCAATTTACCCCAGCATGTATGGGAAGCCTTCCGTGAACCTATCCGAGCCCGTCAACCCGCAACCGGCAGCGTCCCAAGATACGCTGTCGACCCCGCTCCGTACCATCTTCGGGAGTTCGCCCATGCAGCTGCGGGCGGCGGCGTATCTCTATGGCATCGATACCGTGCCATTGCCGCAAGCCCGCGTGCTGGAGTTGGGGTGTGGCGCCGGCCACAATCTATTCCCCTTTGCGTTAGCGTACCCGCAAGCGCAAGTCGTCGGAATCGATACCAATACGGACGATATCGCCGAGGCCGAGGCGACCGCACAAAAAATCGGTGCGAACAATGTCGACTTTCATGCGATAGGTCCGCTGGATCTGGGCGACGAATTCGGGCAATTCGACTACATCGTTGTCCACGAGGCCTACAGCAAGTTGCCGCGCGAATTCGGCGAGGCGCTGCTTGCCGTTTGTCGACGGCACCTATCGCCGCAAGGAATTGCGTTTGTCAGCTACCACACGCTGCCGGGCTGGAAAAGCGCGGAGGTGCTGCGCGACGCCATGCTGTTTGCCGGACACGGCGCCGAGGACATCGCGGACAATATCGCCGCCGCTCGGACAACCGTTACGCTGTTGGCGGACAGCATGGCTGCGTCCAATCCCATGTCCTCCACGTTGGCTCCCGTGCTGGAGTACACGAAGAAGCTGAGCGACGACGAACTGGTAGCGGAGTTTCTCCACAATGCGGGCAACGTGTGTTACTTCATCGAATTTGCCAACGTTGCCGCGCAAAATGGACTACTTCATGTCGGTGACGCCGAGCCCGAACAGGAGATTGCGCTGACGTTCGGATCGAACGTCGCCTTGTTCAATAGCCTCACGGGATTCGGCCAATCCGCGGCGGTTCGGCAGCAGCACCTGGACTTTGCCGTCGGGCGACATTTTCGGCAAAGCATGCTTGTCCATGCCGACCGGGCGGAACAGGGCCTTTCGTCCCCCGATCTGTCCAGGTTGGATGAGCTTCGCTTTGCCGGCTGGTTCAAGCCATCCGCAACGGGGCACCGAGGCGCCGTGGCCGGCCGGCAGTATGTCAACCAGAGCGGACGCACGATGGTCACCGACGACCGCGGGGTGCAAACCGTCATGATGGCGCTGGCCGCGACATGGCCAGCATCCTGCGACATGGGACAACTGCTGCAGGTCTTTCCCGAGCATGTCTACGAAAGCGAGGAGACGGCGCGAAAGGCTGTGCGGCGCGCACTTGAAGCGCTGTTCCGCGCGGGAATGCTCCGGCTGTCGCGTGAAGCGACCCCTTATGAAACCGACACGCGTACCGCATTGAGCGTGCTTCCCAACTTGCGGGCATTGTTGGGCGACGCAAGCGGGGAACAGTCAGTCGCGACATGGTCGCTTTGGCACACGGCCGTCAATTTGACGCTGAAGCCGGACGAGATCGACGTGCTATTGCGGACAGGCGCCGCTTCCCCCGAGGATGTGGGCGACGCTTGCGCAGGATGGAGCGGGTCAGAACGGCGCGGCCTGATGGAGCGGATGCGCTGCGCGGGAATGCTCACCGGATCGATCCCTGCCTGGCTGACGTATTTCCGTACACAGATCGCCGACATGAGTTGCGACGATCCCAACTGGTGGCAATACCTTGATGCCATATGTCTGCACAGCACGCGCCTGGCTTCCAGCACGGACAAGCCAATGCTGGAAGCATCGTCGGGGGCGGCGGCTTCGGGCGCAATCCGGCAGGCGGCGGCCAAGGCGAGCAGTTTGCAATCCGCGCAGCGCTACCAAGAGGCCGAACACGTGGTACGCCAACTCTTGGATGAATACCCCAATACGGCGGAAGGTTGGCGAATGTTGTCCGCGATCCTGCAACAAGTTCAACGCGGCACGGAGGCGATTACCGCCATGGGACGGGCCATTGCGCTGCGTCCCCTGGATGCGTCTCTTCATGCCGAATTCAGCGATCTGCTTGCCCATTTCACTCATCTGGATCGGGCGCAACATGCCGCCTTGCGCGCGATAGGGCTGCAGCCTGATGTGGCTGCCCATCACAACAACCTGGCACGGATACTCCGGACTAGCGGGCAGCATCAGGCTGCGCTTCGTTGTCTCGAACATTCGCTGAAGCTGGACCCGGGACTCGCAAGTACGTACAACATTCTCGGTACCGTCAGTGGAGAAGCCGGACGGCCCGAAGAGGCGGAAGCGTATTACAGACGAGCCCTTGCATTGAATCCGGCCGGGGATCTCATTCACAGCAATCTATTGTTCCTGCTGACGCATCAGGGTCGACTGCGGCCAGATGAACTCGCTCGGGAGCATAGGGCATTCGGCGAAAATGCGACCAGTCTGGCGAGGCGCCTCGGTGTCCCACGTCTTAGCAATAGGCGGGAGCCTGCGCGTCGCTTGCGTGTGGGATTTGTCTCCGGTGACTTGCACAATCATTCGGTGATGAACTTTCTGGCACCGATCTGGCGGAACCTCGATCGGAACAGATTCTCCATCCATGTGTATCACACCGGCACCATCGAAGATCATGTGACCGATTCCGTGCGGATGTTGGCGCAAGACTGGCGTCGCGTCCGGGATCTTGACGTGGTCGAGTTGCGTGACCGCATCCGCAGCGACGGCATCGATGTTCTGTTCGATCTCTCAGGGCATACGGGTTCAAACCGATTGCTGGCTTTCGCTATGCGTGCTGCCCCGGTGCAGGTCAGCTGGATCGGCTATCCGGCGACCACGGGCCTGGCCGAAATGGACTATTACCTGATCGACCACCATGTTGCGCCGCCAGGGATGCTCGATGACCAGTTCACTGAAAAACTAGTGTACCTGCCGTCCGCCTTTACTTTCGACCCGCATCCGGCTAGTCCGGCAGTGGAGCCGCTTCCGGCGTTGCGAAACGGGTATATCACGTTCGGCAGCTTCAATCGCTACAACAAGATCAGTGACGATGTGCTCGAAACATGGGCGCAGATCCTGGCGAACGTGCCGAATGCGAGGATCCTTGTCGGGCATATGCCCGATGAGGCTGTGCCCGAACTGAAAGCACGATTCGCGCGCAATGGTGTAGCCAGCGAACGCATAGTCGTGCGCCCTCGCACCACTATGCCGACCTATCTTGCCTATCACAATGAAATCGACATTGGTCTCGACACGTTCCCCTACACCGGGGGCACGACGTCGTGCCACGCGGTATGGATGGGCGTGCCCGTGCTTACGATAGGCGGCGCCACCCGCATTGCACGTCAAACAGCCGGCGTACTCGGTCAAGCCGGGCTGCAGGAATGGGTCTGCAGCTCCAGGGAGGAGTTCGTCGAAAAGGCGACCAAGTGGGCCGGCGAGCTGGATCGTCTATCGGCTTTGCGTGCTGGCATGCGCAACACGCTGCAAGCTTCCCCGATGCTGCGGGCGGATTACGTCACGAGGGGCCTCGAGCAGGCAATACAAAAAATGTGGTCCATCTGGTGCGATGGGAAGCCGGCAACCAGCTTCGGGATTGCGCCATGACTCGGCCGGTCTACGTTACCCAGCCCTATCTGCCACCGCTGGATGAGTTCCTTCCGTATCTGCAGACCATCTGGGACAACGGAATCCTGACCAATGGCGGGCCGTTTCATCAACAGTTCGAGCGTGCATTGTGCGAGTACCTCGATGTCGAGCACCTGGCCCTCTTTGCCAATGGCACGCTCGCGCTCGTGACCGCGCTGCAGGCGCTGCGCATTACTGGTGAAGTCATTACGACGCCATACTCGTTTGCCGCGACGGCACATTCATTGCACTGGAATGGCATCAAGCCGGTCTTCGTCGACATTTGTCCCGAGACGCTGAACCTAGATCCGGCCAAGATCGAGGCTGCGATCACGCCGCAGACCACGGCAATCATGCCGGTTCACTGCTATGGACGCCCCTGCGATGTCGATGCTATCGAAAGACTGGCGGATAACTACAACCTGCGCGTCATCTACGACGCCGCGCACGCCTTCGGCGTAAGGACAGAACGAGGCAGTATCCTGAGGCACGGAGATCTTTCGGTGCTCAGCTTCCACGCAACAAAGGTATTCAATACCTTTGAGGGAGGGGCCATCGTCTGCCCCGATGCAAAGACCAAGCAGCGCATCGACCATCTGAAGAACTTTGGATTCGTCGATGAAGTTACCGTGGTCGCGCCGGGGATCAACGGCAAGATGAGCGAGGTCAATGCTGCCTTCGGGATGCTGCAGCTGCGGCATATCGACAAGGCGTTGGCACGACGTCGTGAGATAGACGAACGCTACCGCGAGCTCCTGTGCGATGTACCCGGCATCCAATGTCTTGACAAGCGACCGGCTACGTTTTCGAACCATGCCTACTTCCCGATCCTGGTATCGGGGCCGTATCCCTTGAGCCGGGACGCCCTGTACCAGTTGTTTCGGGAACATGGTATTTACGCGCGGCGCTATTTCTATCCGCTGATATCCGACTTTCCGATGTATCGCGGGTTGCCTTCGGCGGGAAGGAGCAATCTGCCGGTTGCTGCCGATGCCGCCTCGCGTGTGCTTTGCTTGCCGATCTTCCCGGCCTTGGGCGATCACGATATCGAGAGAATTGCCCGCATCATTGCTGATTGCCAATGACAACCGTCGCAATCATGCAGCCCTACTTTCTTCCGTACATCGGCTACTTCCAGCTGATACACGCGGTCGATGTCTTTGTCGTCTATGACAACATCAAGTACACAAAAAAGGGCTGGATCAACAGGAACCGCATTCTGAAGAACGGGGCCGATAGCGTGTTCACCCTGCCGCTCCAGCACGACTCCGATGCTCTGGATGTCCGCGATCGGGCTATCTCAGCGGAGTTCAACCGCACCAAGCTCCTGAACCAATTCCGGGAGTCATACCGTCGCGCGCCCCAGTTCGAGTCGGTCTGGCCAATGCTTGAACGTATCGTCATGGAGCCGACGACCGGGCTGTTTGACTACATCTTCCAGTCGATCGTTCACGTCTGTGAATATCTTGGCATCACGAGCCGGATGGTGGTGTCCTCGAATATCGCCATTGATCCCGGTCTCAAGGGGCAGGACAAGGTGATCGGGCTTTGCCGCGCGTTGAGCGCCAAGACATATCTCAACGCGATCGGAGGACGGGCGCTCTATTCGGACGAGGCGTTCCTGGAGCGCGGAATCGACCTCCGGTTCCTTCAGTCGGACTCCATCGAGTATCCGCAGTTCGCGCATCCGTTCGTTCCAAGCCTTTCCATCGTTGACGTATTGATGTTCAACCGGCCTGAAACCATTCGAGGCATGCTCGGCCGTTGGACGGCCGTGCGCGCCGTTCCCGCAGCCTGACCGCGTCAGCGGCGTCCAGTCGCCGTTCGCCAAGCAAGACAACCGATATATCGAGCCATGTTCCGCTGGAAAAAACTAGGCAAAGTCTTCTCTCCGCAGCATGTGACGGGCCGCTCCTGGCTCAAGGAATTCGCTCAGGCGCCTGCCACGCTGTTGATGGAAGACCGGTTGCGCGTCTATTTTTCCTGCCGGCCGGCGGCCGACGCCCATGGCCAGTACGTCAGTTATTCGGCCTATGTCGATCTGGACAGATCGGATCTGTTCAAAGTACGCCACGTGGCGGATCGACCGATATTGCAGCTCGGCGGCGTGGGAGCTTTTGACGAGTTCGGAATCTATCCGGTGTCGGTGATTCGCGACGATGGTGAAGTCCGTGCGTATTACGCCGGTTGGACGCGTTGCGAATCCGTGCCTTTCAACGTAGCCATTGGCTGCGCCATCAGCCGGGATGGCGGGTCGACGTTTGCCAGACTTGGGGCAGGGCCGGTGCTCGGTTATACGCTGGAGGAGCCGTTTGTACTAAGTGGCCCGAAGGTTCGCCGCTTCAATGGCCGATGGTATTTGTTCTATATCGCCGGACGGAAGTGGAAGATGGTCGATGGCCGTGCAGAGCCGGTCTACAAGATCCGGATGGCGACTTCGGACGATGGCGTCCGGTGGGAGCGACTCAACAAGGATCTGATCACGAACCGCATCGAGGAAGACGAGGCGCAGGCCAGTCCGGATGTGCTTTATGCCAATGGCAAGTACCACATGTTCTTCTGCTATCGCTACAGTGAACACTATCGTGGCAGGCGGAACGGCTATCGCATTGGATACGCGTCCAGTACCGACCTCGTCAATTGGGAGCGTGACGATAGCAAGGCGGGTATAGATGTGTCGGAGACTGGGTGGGACGCGGAGATGATCAGCTATCCGCACGTCTTCGAGTTGGACGGAAAGGTTTACATGGCATATCTCGGCGACCAGGTTGGACGCTACGGCTTCGGCATTGCGGAACTACAAGGGGAGTTGAAATAGTCATGAAGTGGAGAAAAGTCGGAAAAATATTCGATCCCTCCGAGCATGGCCTGCCCCCGGGTTGCGTGGGTTTCGCGCAATCGCCGCAGGCCCTGGTCTTCAGCGATTTTGTCCGCATCTATTTCTCGACGCGGGCCGTCGATCCGGCAAACGGCAAGTATCTAAGTCATGTTGCTTTCGTCGACATGTCGAGGAACCTGCGCGACGTTTTGCGGGTCTCCGACCACACGGTGATCCCGCTCGGCGGGCTCGGCGCCTTCGATGAGCATGGCATTTTCCCGATGCACGTACTTCGCCACGAAGGCGCCATCTACGGCTACACCTGCGGATGGAGCCGGCGTGTGTCTGTTTCGGTGGACACCGGCATCGGATTGGCGATCAGCCGCGATGGCGGTCTGACATTCGAGCGTGTCGGCGCGGGCCCAGTGCTGTCCGCCTCGCTGCATGAGCCATGCCTGGTAGGGGATGGCTTCGTCAAGGTCATCGATGGGGTGTTCCACATGTGGTACATCTTCGGCACCGGCTGGAAACGGTACGCCGCTGGCGCCGCGCCGGACCGGACGTACAAGATCGGGCACGCGACGTCGCTCAACGGGATCGATTGGGAAAAAGAAGAAGCGCGGCAGATCGTTCCCGACAGGCTGGGTCCGGACGAAAGCCAAGCGTTGCCAACGGTCATCGAGATCGACGGTCGCTACCACCTGTTCTTTTGCTATCGCGAGTCCTTCGATTTCAGGACAAATGCGGGGCGCGGATATCGCATCGGCCATGCCTGGTCCGATGACCTCTCCACCTGGACGCGCGACGACGCCAGCCCCTTGCTGGAGGGGACCACCGGAGACTGGGATGGCGAGATGCAATGCTATCCGCACGCGTTCGAATGCGAGGGACATGTCTTCCTGCTGTACAACGGCAATCAGTTCGGGCGCTACGGCTTCGGTTTGGCAGAGTTGGTGCGATGAGCGTCGTCTTCGCATCAAATCGCGCCACGGTGGCTCAGATCGCGCTGCATATGGCAGCTTGCGACCATGCCTTCTTGCCCCCCCTCAGTAGCCGTGTCGATCTGCGGACTTACGCATCGAAGATGGCGGCCCGTGCGCAGCGCATCGAGGCTTGGTCTGGCGGTGAGCTGATTGGGCTCGTGGCTGCCTATTGTGACGATTCGGCCAGGCAGAGAGCTTTCATTACCAACGTCAGCGTTCTGCCCGCTCACCATGGACGGGGTATCGGAAATTCGCTCGTTACCCGATGTCTCAGCTATTTGCGCTCCGTGCGTTTTGCGCGTGTTGAACTCCAGGTGAACCAGCACAACATGGCGGCGCTTGCGTTGTATGCGAAGCACGGATTCGAGATCTGCGAAAAAAACGGCTTGGCGCAACGCATGTCTCTTACACTCGAACAGGAAGTCGCATGAATCCGTCCCGTGACTACAATGCGGAAATCAGGGATACCGCAGACCATCAATACGCGTACAGCTTTGACTTGCATGTCATGCATCCCTTTATGATCAGGGCGTTTCAGCCGTTCTTTCGCCCGGGCCGTCTGCTGGAACTAGGCAGTTTCAGGGGCGACTTCACGCGCCGCTTTCTCGATTGTTTTGACGATATCACCTGCGTGGAGGCATCGAATGTCGCGATCGACGATGCCAGACGGAAACTAGATGGATCGGTCAAGCTCGTACATGGATTGATGGAGACCGTCGCGCTGCCCGCCCGCTACGACAATATCGTGATGACGCATGTACTCGAGCACATTGACGATCCGGCCGCGGTGCTGCGTCGTGTCAATGACGAATGGCTGGCCGAAGGCGGAAGGTTCTTTCTGGCTTGCCCCAATGCCAACGCCCCGTCGCGACAGATTGCGGTAAAGATGGGATTGATATCGCACTGTAGCGCTGTGACGCCCGCCGAGGCCGCGCATGGCCATCACCGCACCTACTCGCTTGATACGCTGGAGCGCGATGCCGTGGCGGCCGGCCTTCGGGTCGTGCATCGGTCGGGAGTCTTTTTCAAGGCACTGGCGAACTTTCAATGGGACCGATTGCTTGCGACCGACATCATTTCCCCTGAGTATCTGGAAGGATGTTATGCAATTGGCCAGCAGTATCCAGAGCTGTGTTCAACCATTTTCCTTGTCTGCGAGAAGGGTTGATCCGATCTGGACCATCGTCGAGCGGAGGATAGACGGCCCGTCCTGCACGCTTACTCATTCGATCCGCACAATCCCGGTATCGGCCTCCAGCCGATGCAGCCACGCCAGCAGTTCGGCCACCGCCGTGTAGAGCTGAGGCGGGATCTGGCTGTCGAGGTCGACCTGCATCAGCAGATTGACCAGCGTCGGGGAATCGTGGACATAGACGCCGGCCTCGCGGGCCTGCGCGATGATCGAGTCGGCGATCAGGCCGTAGCCCTTGGCCACCACCCGCGGGGCGGCATCGTTCTGGCGGTACGACAGCGCGACCGCCGCGCCGCGGGGCGAGTCCTGCTGGCTCATGCGGTGCCCTCCGCGTCGGTGTCCCGGCGGATCGAGAAATGCAGCAGGTCGATGCCACGCGCGCCGAGGTTGTCGCGCAGCCGGCCCTGCGCGCTATCGAGCATCCGCACGATGCGGTCTTCCTGTACCGCCAGCCGGGTTTCCAGGCCGTTCGGCGTCAGCGTCAGGCGCGCTTCCACCGTTCCCAGCTGAGGCAGCTCCAGCACCAGGCGGCTTGACCATGTGCGCTCGTCCGCGGTGTCGCCGTGCTCGCCGGAGGACCCATGCTCCTGCTGCCGTTCGGCGATGTCCCATTGCATCGGCGTGCCGGGCCACGCTTCGCCGGCCCAGCGGAACTGCTGGGTGGCCAGCAGTTCGAGCTGCTGACGGACGATGCCTTCGGTATTCGGATGGATGGCGGGCGCGGCTTCCGCTTTCGCCAAGTTGGGCGCCGCGTCCAGCCGTGCCTGTGCGTCGTCGTGGGTCGCGCCCAGCAGGGTCTGCGCGCCGGCCTGACGGGCGGCGTCGTTGGCGGCGGCCT
>NZ_JCBAJO010000137.1:0-13111 GCF_059772245.1 Cupriavidus sp. R6-3 | reverse complement strand
CCGCCGCGCACGCAGAATCTGCTGGTGCAGCGCCTCCGTTTCCGCCTCGGGCGACACGCCCAGCTCCCGCTGCAGCGCGATCCGGCACAGGCGGTACTGCTTGAGCGCCAGCGCCTGCCGACCCTGCCGGTCGTACAGCCGCATCAGCGCCCGGTGCACCGACTCCTGCAGGGCATCGAGCGTCAGCAGGCGCGTGGCGCAGGCGATCGCGCGATCGAGCTCGCCCGCCTGCTCGTGCCGATCCATCAGCCGCGCCAGCGCCTGCAGCGCCAGCCCGCGCAGCCGTTCGCGCTCGACCGCGAGCCAATGGTCGAAGGTCGGCGCGGCGGCATCGAATCCCTCGAGCAGATCGCCGCGATACAGCGCGACGGCGGCCTCGAGCGCCTCCGGGGTAGCAGCGCGCAGATGGTCTTCGAAGGCCACCACGTCGACCGCGACGCCGCACAGCGCCACCCGGTCGGCATCGGCCAGCACCACGGGATATCCCTCCACCGCGCGGCGCACCGCGCTGAGTGCCTGGCGCAGGCTGGTGCGTGCCTGCTCGGCATGGCTGTCGGGCCAGAGCAGCGCGGCCAGCTTGTCGCGCGGCTGCGGCCGGCCGTCGGCCAGCGCAAGATAGGCCAGCACCGCGCGCGCCTTGCGCGCGGACAGGGGGATGGGAGTGCCGTCCGGCGAACTCAGGGTAAAGCCGCCGAACAGATCGAGACGGACCGCCGCCATCGCTTGGGAGTCCTTGCCGTGGCCGATGTCAGAGGCAGGCGCGGCGGCATCGGCTTGCGAAGCTGGCCTGGAAAGCTCTTTTATAGGCCACGGATTGACGCAGCGCGGTACTGCTGCCCCACAACTTTCACGCTTCTTTCACGCCGGCGCGCACGGCCATATCACGGCGCCCCCCTAACCTCGCTACTGCCCCGCCTCCAAGACTCTCCAATGGCGAGGCCAGCCGCGACGCCCGCCGGCCGCATGATGCGGCGCAGACAGCGACAAGACCACCGGGCTGCTGGATTGCGCATTAGAAACAAGGATGACTTCCATGGCACACACCGATTCCCGGCACCTGCAGGTTTCGTCGGGCAATAGCCGTTCGATGGAGCGTTTCGAATCCGCCCTCGAACTGTTGCAGGGCTACTACGGCGATCCGCTGACGATGATCGACGAGACCCTGGCCGAAGACCCCGAGTTCGTGATGGGGCACGCACTACGCGCGGGGATGTTGATCACCGCCGGCGATGGCGCGGTCGCGCCGCTGCTGCGCCAGACCGTCGAGGCCGCCGAGGCGCTGCACGGCATCGCCAACGAGCGCGAGCGCCGGCATATCGCCGCTGCTCGTGCCTGGCTCGACGGCGAGTTCGCCCGCGCGAACCAGATGTATGGCGACATCGTGATCGATTACCCGCGCGATGCGCTGGCGCTGCAGGTCGCGCATATCACCGACTTCCTGCTGGGCCAGTCGAGCATGCTGCGCGATCGCATCGCGCAGGTGCTGCCGAACTGGAATGCGCGTGTGCCGGGCTTCAGCCATGTGCTGGGCATGCACGCCTTCGGCCTGGAGGAGACCCATCTGTACGAACAGGCCGAGGAACGCGGGCGCTTCGCGCTGGAGCTCGATCCGCGCGATCCGTGGGCCATTCATGCGGTCGCGCACGTGATGGAGATGCAGGGCCGCCCGGACCAGGGCATCGGCTGGCTGCAGTCGCGCACCGAGGACTGGGCCACCGACAACATGATGGCCGTCCATAACTGGTGGCATCTGGCGCTGTTCCACCTCGAGCTCGGCCATGCCGACCAGGTGCTGGCGCTGTACGACGAACGCATCCGTGCCGCGCGCTCCGCGGTGGCGCTCGACGTGATCGACGCCAGCGCGATGCTGTGGCGGCTGCAGCTGCGCGGCATCGACGTGGGCTCGCGCTGGGCGGAACTGGCCGATACCTGCGAGGCGCGCGGCGCGGAGGGGACCTACGCCTTCAACGACGTGCACGCCGGCCTTGCCTATCTCGGCGACGACCGCCCGGCGTCCTTCGCCAGGCTGATGGCGAACATGCGGCGGGCGGCGGCGGGCACGGGTACCAACGCCGCGATGACGCGCGAGGTCGGCCTGCCGGTGATCGAGGCGCTGTACGCGTTCGAGGCCTGCGACTACGACCATGCGATCGAACTGCTGATGCCGGTGCGCCTGATCGCGCATCGCTTCGGCGGCAGCCACGCCCAGCGCGACATCCTGAACCTGACGCTGATCGAGGCGGCATTGCGCGGCGACAGGGCCAACCTGGCCTGCGCGCTCGCGGCCGAGCGGATGGAGCTCAAGCCGATGACGCCAAGCCTGAGCACACTGGTGCAGCGCACCTCGACGCTGTACCGCGAGAGCGCCGAGGCGGCAGGCCGCACACCGGCAGCGCGGGCGGCCTGAGCCGTGCCCGCGGGCGCCGGCGACGCTCCACGCCAACCGGCCTGCGTATCGAATGTATCGAACGTATCGGCACGTGTGGCGCATCGCCGATGCGCCCCAAGACACCGCAGGCGGCCTCGTGCCGCCTGCGGTTTTTTTGGCCCGCCGCCAGGGCTGGCGTATCCTTTGCGTCATCCCCGCCCGGAGCTTCAACATGACACACCCCACCGAACCGGCGCACGGTACGGAGGCTTCAGCCAACGCGGAAGGCACGCCGAAGCAGCTGGAAGCCAAATATCGGGCCCTGGTCGAGGCCATTCAGGACTACGCGATCTTCACGCTCGACGTGTCCGGCAATATCACCAGCTGGAATCGCGGCGTCGCCAAGATCAAGGGCTACGCCGCGCACGAGATCATCGGCAAGCATTTCTCGGTCTTCTATCCACCCGATGCGGTGGCGCGCGGCTGGCCGGACTACGAGCTGCGCCGGGCCGCCGCCGATGGCCGCTTCGAGGACGAAGGCTGGCGCGTGCGCCGGGATGGCACGCTGTTCTGGGCCAACGTCACCATCACGGCGATGTTCGACGAGCAGGGTGTGCTGCAGGGCTTCGCCAAGGTCACGCGCGACATGACCGAGCGCAAGCGGCTGGAAGAGCTGGAACAGTCGAGCCGGCGCATGAGCGAGTTCCTGGCCACGCTGTCGCACGAACTGCGCAATCCGCTGGCACCGATGCGCAACGCCGTCAATCTGATGCGGCTCGAGACGCTGGGCTCGGGCGACCAGCGGGCGCCGCGCGACAGCGCGACGCTGCGCCAGTGCCAGAGCGTGCTGGACCGGCAGCTGTCCCATATGACGCGGCTGGTCGACGACCTGCTCGACATGGGCCGCATCACCTCCGGCAAGGTCGAGCTGCAATACAGCCGCGTGGACCTGGCCGACATCGTCGCGCGGGCGGCCGAAGCCGCCAAGCCAACGCTGGAGCGGCGCAGGCAGTGGCTGGATTTGCGGGTGCCCGGCCAGATCGCGATGCGCGCCGATCCGACCCGTCTGATTCAGGTGCTGCAGAACCTGCTGTTGAACGCGTCGAAGTTCTCGCCACCGGGCAGCCGGATCGCGATCGAGTCCGAGCTGCAGCCGCAGGCGGTGGAACTGCGCGTCAGCGACGAAGGCATCGGCATTCCCGCCAGCGAGATCGACACCATCTTCGACCTGTTCGTGCAGCACAAGCACGGCAAGGTGTCCGACGAGGGCGGCCTGGGCATCGGCCTGTCGCTGTGCCGCTCGCTGGTGGAGCTGCACGGCGGCTCGATCCGTGCGAGCAGCCCTGGCGAAGGCATGGGCAGCACCTTCACGATCCGCTTGCCGCTGGGCATCGAGAGCGCCGACGAAAAGCAGGATACGGCGGTGCCGCTGCCGGCCGGCGCGCTGCGGGTGATGGTGGTCGACGACAACCGCGATTCCGCGGACAGCCTGGGCATGCTGCTGCAGGCGATGGGGCACGAGGTCCATATCGCCTACGACGCCGAAGGCGCTATCGAGATCGCCGGCAGCTTCGTGCCGCAGCTGGCGCTGATCGATATCGCGATGCCCGTGGTCGACGGCTTTGCGCTGCTGCGCGGACTGAAGAACATGCGGGGCTGGTCCGGCACCGTGTTCGCCGCGATGACCGGCTTCGGCCAGCCGAGCGACCGGGCCGAAACCAAGGCGGCGGGCTTTCACTTCCATATCGTCAAGCCGGTCGAACTGCCGAAGCTGCAGATGCTGCTGGCGATGGTCGAGCAGGGCACGGTCGCCGGCGCCGGCCCGGCCGGCAATTCGCCGCCGGCGGCATAGTCGGCGTCCGGGCCAAGGCGCAGCGGCCTGCCGATCAGGTGGGACCGCTACGCCAGACCCGCCTCCTTGCCCTCCCCGCCCTCCCTGCCCTCCTTTCTCCCTCCTCCCTCCTCCTTCCCCGTTCTTCCTCTCCCCACGTACGCCGCCGGCCTTCCGAGCGCCGGTGCGGCTTCGCGTCGCCGTTTGCCGTGGCCCCGCTCCGGTAGGCGTAAACCCGGAGCCGTCCACAAATCGCTTGACCGGTTAATTCACGGATATAAACTGCGATTCATCATTTCGAATTTGAAGATCGCTTCCGCGACTCCATACCGAGGCTTGCCCGTGCCAGACCGCCCCACTTACTTCGTATCGCTCGACGACGTTCCCGGCTATCACCCGGCCAACCACGTCGGCACCCTGAACCGCCGCCTGATCGGCCCCGAAACCGTCGGCGCGCGCCATCTCGAGGTGGTGCACGGCACCATCGAAAAGGGCAAGGGCGCGCTGCCGCATGCGCATCCGGGCATCGAGCAGGTCTGCTACCTGCTCGAGGGCCGGGCGCTGGCGGAGGTAGGCGGGCAGCGCCGCGAGCTCGGCCCGGGCGACTGCTGCTTCTTTCCCGCCGATGAGATGCACGTGTTCACGGTGGTCAGCGACGAGCCGGTCAAGGTACTGGTCATCTATTCGCCGCCGTACGAGGAATCGCCGGAACGCGTGGTGCGGCCCGACTGAGCCGCGCCCAACCCTGAGCCCGCGCAGTCGGGCCATCCCACCATAACGAGGAGACAGACGATGAACATGCTGACCAGGCAGGGCTTGGGCCGACTATTGGGACGCACCGCGGCCGCCGTGGCGATGGCGCTGACCGTGGCCGCGCCCGCGGCGCTGGCAGACACCTTTCCTTCGAAGCCGATCAAGCTGGTGGTGCCGTTCGCCGCCGGCAGCGGCACCGATGCGGTGGCCAGGCTGACGGCCAAGTATCTCGGCGAGTCGCTCGGCCAGTCGGTCGTGGTCGAGAACAAGCCGGGTGCCAACGGCACCATTGCCGCCGAATACGTGGCCAAGGCCGCGCCGGACGGCTACACGCTGTTCATGACGACCAACACCACGCACTCGGCCAACCCGTCGCTGATGAAGCAGCTGCGCTACGACCCGGTCAAGGACTTCACGCCGGTCGCGCGCATGGGCAACCTGCCCTTCATGCTGGTCGTCAGCCCCTCGCTGCCGGTCAAGACGCTGCCCGAGTTCATCGCCTACGCCAAGTCGCATCCGGGTCTGTCCTATGGCAGCGGCAACAGCACCGGCATCGTCGCCGGCGCGACGCTGGCGCGGATGGCGGGCCTGAACATGCTGCACGTCCCCTACAAGAGCACCCCGCCGGCGATGACCGACGTGATCGGCGGCCAGATCCAGCTGATGTTCGTCGACTTCGCCGCCGGCATCGCCAACGTCAAGGCGGGCAAGCTGCGCGCGCTCGGCGTGACCACCGCGCAGCGCAGCGAACTGCTGCCCGAGGTGCCGCCGCTGGCCAGCGTGCCCGAGCTCAAGGGCTTCGATATCACGTCGTGGAACGGCGTGTTCGCGCCGGCGGGCACGCCCGCGCCGGTGGTCGAACGGCTCAATCGCGAACTGGTGGCGATCGTCTCCAACAAGCAGCACGCCGCGCAGTACTACGCCTTCGGCTTCGAACCCTTCGGCAGCACGCCGGCCGAGCTGGGCAACTTCGTCACGGCGGAGCTGCGCAAATGGTCAAGGCTGGTCAAGGACGCGGGCATCCAGCCCGAATGACCGGCCATCGTGCCGCGCCGTGACGCCGCGCCGATGCACGCACCCACGCGGCACCCACGCGGCACCAACGCGGCACCAACGCGGCACCAACGCCCACACTGACGCCGCATCAGCGGCACTAGCGCGGCACCAAGCCGCCACGCCCCCACCGAACAACAGCCGCAACACGAGGACAGCGACGTGAATTTCGAACTCTCGGACCAGCAGACCGCCATTGTCGAAGCGGTGCGCACGGTCTGCTCCCGCTTCGACATGGAATATTGGGACCGGCTCGACCGCGACCACACCTTCCCGCACGATTTCCACGCGGCGATGTGCGAGGGCGGCTGGCTCGGCGTGGCGATGCCGGAAGCGCTCGGCGGCGCCGGTCTCGGCATCCTCGAGGCGGCGCTGGTGATGCAGGCGATCTCGGAATCGGGTGCCGGCATGAGCGGCGCCTCGGCGGTGCACATGAACGTGTTCGGCCTGAATCCGGTGGTGGTATTCGGCTCGCCCGAGCAGCAGTCCCGCTTCCTGCCGCCGCTGATCGCAGGCCGCGAGAAGGCCTGCTTCGCGGTAACCGAGCCCGACGCGGGGCTCGACACCACGCGGCTGAAGACCTTCGCGCGCAAGGTCGACGGCGGCTATCAGGTCAGCGGCCGCAAGATCTGGATCTCGACCGCGCAGGTCGCCGACCGCATGCTGCTGCTGGCGCGCACGCGGACGCTGGAATCGGTCGGCAAGCCCACGGAAGGCCTGTCGCTGTTCTACACCGCGCTGGACCGCAGCCGCATCGAGGTGCGCGAGATCGACAAGATGGGCCGCGGCGCCGTCGATTCGAACATGCTGTTCATCGACGAGCTATTCGTGCCGGACGAAGACCTGATCGGCGAGGAGGGACGCGGCTTCGAATACATCCTGCACGGGCTCAATCCCGAGCGCATCCTGATCGCCGCCGAGGCGGTGGGCCTGGGCCGTGCGGCACTGGCGATTGCCACGCAATACGCCAAGGACCGGGTGGTGTTCGGCCGGCCCATCGGCGCCAACCAGGGCGTGCAGCATCCGCTGGCACAGGCGTGGATGCAGCTCGAAGCGGCCAACCTGATGGTCATGAAGGCGGCGGCGCGCTACGACGCCGGCCTGCCCTGCGGCGCCGAGGCCAACACCGCCAAATACCTGGCCGCCGAAGCCGGTCACAACGCCTGCCAGACCGCGATCCTGACGCTTGGCGGCATGGGCTACTCGCGCGAGTACCGCGTCGAGCGGCTGCTGCGCGAATCGTATATTCCGCGCATCGCGCCGGTCAGCCCGCAGCTGATCCAGTGCTTCATCGCCGAGCGCGTGCTCGGCCTGCCGAAGTCGTACTGAACCGCATTGAACCGAACTGAACCCCGGAGCACAACGCGTGATGGATCACGGCATGACAAATTCGCCCTGGGACACGCCTGACACCAACGCCACCGCCGCCACCGGTCCGCTGGCCGGCGTGCGTGTGGTCGACATGACCTCGGTCGGCATGGGCCCCTATGCAACGCAGATCCTGGGCGACATGGGCGCACAGGTGATCAAGGTCGAATCCCCGGAAGGGGACGTCTTCCGCCATGCGGAGCCGGCGCGGCATCCGAACATGGGCGCGGCCTTCCTGAACCTGAACCGCAACAAGCGCTTCGTCGTGCTGGACCTGAAGCGGCCGGACGACCTGGCCGCCCTCAAGCGTCTGCTTGCCGAGGCGGACGTGTTCGTCTCCAACGTTCGCCCCGCCTCGCTGCGCAAGCTCGGCCTGGACTACGCGTCGCTGCGCGAAGACCATCCGCGCCTGATCTATTGCGGCGCCTACGGCTATGCCGAGGACGGCCCGTACGCGGGGCAGCCGGCGTTCGACGACATCATCCAGGCGCGCAGCGGCCTGGCGCAGTTCCAGGGCGCCAACGGCGACCAGGGCCCGCGCTACGTCAACACGATCCTGGCGGACAAGGTCGCCGGACTGACCGTCGCCTATGCGATTCCGATGGCGCTCTATGAACGCGAGCGCTCGGGACAGGGCCAGGCGATCGAGGTGCCGATGTTCGAGACGCTGGTGTCCTTCCTCGCGGTCGAGCAGCTGGCGGGCCGCACCTTCGTGCCGCCGCTGGGCGACGCGGGCTACGGGCGCGTGATGTCGCCCCATCGCAAGCCCTACCAGACCGCCGACGGCTATCTGGCGCTGCTGCCGTACACCAGCGCGCAATGGGCCCGCTTCTTCGCCGTGGCCGGGCGCCCCGAGCTCGCCGCCGATCCGCGCTACGCCAGTCCCGCCGGCCGCAGCGCGCATATCGATTCGTTGTACGCGACGCTGGCGGACATCGTGCGCACCAAAACCACCGCGCAATGGCTGGACCTGCTGCGCGACGCCGACATTCCGCACAGCGAGGTACCGCGCTTCGACAACGTGCTGGACGACCCGCACCTGCGCGCGACCGGCATGGTGTTCGAATACGCGCATCCAAGCGAGGGCCAGCTGCGTGCGGTCGGCATTCCGACCCGCTTCTCGCGCACGCCGGGCAATATCCGGCATTGGCCCGAGCCGCTGCCCAGGCGCAGGATGGATGCCGCCACGGACGCGGCCAACGATCCCGCCTAGCGTCGGCGCAAGCCGCGGCGGCGCCCGCCAAGGCCTTACACTGTCGGCCTTGCGCAGCATGCCCCCGATCAACAGGCCGACAGGAACAAGCAGATGACCGCCGTGGAGCCCGCCGACAAAGCCGCGAGTTCGAACGTCAAGACCGCGCTGCGCGTGGTCGAGATCATGGAGATCTACGCGCGCGAAGGACGCTCGCTGACGCTGACCGAACTGGCCAGGCTGCTTGGCGCGCCGATGTCGAGCTGCCTCGGCCTGATCCGCACGCTGGCGGCGCTGGGCTATCTGTACGAGACCGGACGGCGCCAGGGCTATTACCCGACCGGCCGCCTGCTGGCGATCGCGCAACGCATCGCCGCCAACGACCCGCTGCTCGAGCGGGTGCAGCCGGTGCTCGAATCGCTGCGCGACGAGACCGGCGAGACGGTGATCTTCGGCAAGCTGCAGGACGACGGGCGCGTGGTCTATCTCGACGTGGTCGAGTCCAGCAATCCGGTGCGCTACATCGCCACCGCCGGCGAACTGCGGCAGGCCCATACCAATTCGATCGGACGCGCGATCCTGTCCGCGCTGCCCGCCGCGGACCGCGACGCACTGCTCGCGCGGGCCTCGTTCGCACCGCTGACCGCCCGCACGCTCGCGTCGCGCGAAGCGCTGGAGGCCGAGCTCGAAATCTCGCGCGAACGCGGCTGGGCGCAGAACTTCGGCGAGTCGCTGGCCGACCTCGGCGCCGTCGCGGTGCCGCTGACGCTGGCCGGGGTGGTCTACGGCGTGTCGGTGGCCGGCCCGATCCACCGGGTCGAGTCGCGCGCCGCCGACATCGCAATGCCGCTGCGCACGGCGATACGCGCGCTGCAGGGCTAGCCCCCCCCCCGCTACCCCCGCTACCTCCGCTACCTCCGCTACCTCCACTACCCCCGCTACCCCCGCTACCTCCGCTACCTCCGCTACCCCCGCCTCCCGGCGCCTCCCGGCGCCTCGCCGCTGCCTCTCCCCGTGCGACACCTGTCGCATTCCGGACGCGACACCTGTCGCATGCCGCGACGGCGTCGCGACGCACCGGCCGCCATCCCATCGCCTCCGAGCGTCCCGCACCGCCCCTGACCCACCCTCCCCGATCCGCCGCGAAGCCGCGCCACACAAGGCGTTGCGGCCACCGGCCCAGCTCGGTCTGTCCCCCGCCGTCCCCCCACTTTCCCGCACTGGCATCGCGCTTGCAATGACATGGCAGCCGCGGCGCCCGCCGCACCCGCGCTTCCCCACGCGGACACGGGCGCCTCGCCAAGCGAAAGAAACAGGAGACACGACGATGGAACCGACCACGGACCAGTTGCTGTGGATGTACGAAAAGATGGTCGAGATTCGCCATTACGAGGAGACGATGGCGAAGGTGTATCTCGAAGGAAAGCTGCCGCCCAAGATCCAGAAGGGTCTGGCCTTCGATATCGGTGCCGGCCCGGTGCCCGGCGAAATGCATCTGGCCGCGGGCCAGGAACCGGTGGCGGTCGGCGTCTGCGCGCATCTGCGCACCGAGGACACCGTGGTCGGCGCCCACCGCCCGCACCACTTCGCGATCGCCAAGGGCGTGCCGCTGAATGAAATGACCGCCGAGATGTTTGGCAAGGTCACCGGCCTGGGCCGCGGCAAGGGCGGCCACATGCATTTGTTCCACCCCGAAACCAAGTTCTCGTGCAGCGGCATCGTCGGCGCCGGCGCGCCGCAGGCCTGCGGCGCCGCGCTGGCCGCGCGCAAGCTCGGCAAGGACTGGGTTGCCATCGCCTTCTTCGGCGAAGGGGCGGCCAACCAGGGCGCCTTCCATGAGGCGCTGAATCTGGCGGCGCTGTGGAAGCTGCCGGTGCTGTTCGTCTGCGAGGACAACAAATATGGCATCTCGGTCGAGAAGTCGGCTTCGACGTCGGTCGACAGCAATGCGGTTCGCGCCGCCGGCTACGGCATACCCGGCGTACTGGTGGATACCAACGATGCGGTTGCGGTGTTCCGCGCGGCCGGTGTCGCGGTCGCGCGCGCGCGGCGCGGCGAAGGGCCCACGCTGATCGAGGTCAAGACCGACCGCTACCTGGGCCACTTCCAGGGCGATCCGGAAACCTACCGGCCGAAGAACGAAGCGCAGACGCTGCGCCGCAACGATCCGATCGACCGGCTCGGCAAGCAGCTGCGCGAACAGGGCCTGCTCGACGACGAGGCCGATGCCGCGCTGCGCCGGCAGATCGTCGAACGCGTCGACGCCGCCTATGCGTTCGGCCGCGAAAGCCCCTACCCCGCCCCCGAGGAAGCGCTGCAGCACGTGTTCGCGTGATGGCGGCCCCGCTGGCCAACACGAAACGCCACCCGCTGCCCGCAATGACAGGAACAGGAGACAACCAGATGCAACCCAACGACACCCACGCCTCGGTCGAGCCCGCACAGGCCGCCCGCAAGCTGACCATGGCGCAGGCCATCGCCGAGGCCATCGGCCAGGAGATGGAGCGCGACCCGAGCGTCTTCGTGATGGGCGAGGACATCGGCAAGTACGGCGGCATTTTCAGCGCCACCACCGGACTGCTCGACCGCTTCGGTCCCGAGCGCATCATGGACACGCCGATCTCGGAGACCGCCTTCATGGGCGCCGCGATCGGCGCCGCGGCCGAGGGGCTGCGCCCGATCGCCGAGCTGATGTTCGTAGACTTCTTCGGCGTCTGCTTCGACCAGATCTACAACCACCTGGCCAAGAACACCTACATGTCCGGCGGCCGCGTCAAGCTGCCGGCCGTGGTGATGACCGGCATCGGCGGCGGCTACAACGACGCGGCCCAGCACTCGCAATGCCTGTACAGCACCTTCGCGCATATGCCCGGCATGAAGGTGGTGGTGCCGTCGAACGCCTACGACGCCAAGGGCCTGATGATCGAGGCGATCCGCGACGACAACCCGGTGGTGTTCTGCTACCACAAGGGCATCATGGGCCTGTCGTGGATGTCGTACTTCGAAGGCAGCACCACGGCCGTCCCCACCGAGGCCTACACGATTCCGTTCGGCAAGGCGCGCGTGGTGCGCGAGGGCCGCGACGTGACCATCGTCACGCTGAGCCAGATGGTGCAGAAGTCCGTGCTCGCGGCCCAGCAGCTGGCGCAGGAAGGCATCGATGTCGAGATCATCGACCTGCGCACGCTGGTGCCGCTCGACAAGGAAACCGTGCTCGAGTCGGTGGCGAGGACCGGCCGCCTGCTGATCGCCGACGAGGACTATCTGAGCTACGGCCTGTCCGGCGAGATCGCCGCGATCGTGGCCGAGCATCTCGACACCCTGTCGATGAAGGCGCCGGTGCGCCGCCTGGCCGTGCCCGACGTGCCGATCCCGTTCAGCCGTCCCCTCGAGAACTTCGTGATCCCGCAAGTCGACACGATCGCCGCCAGCGTCCGCGCGCTGATGCAACCCACCCAGGAACTGAAGCGAGAAGCAGCATGACCGACGTAACGATGGCAGACGACGTGTGGGCCGATGTCGAGGAAGGCACCGAGGCCCTGTTGCAGGACTGGCAGGTCAATGTCGGCGACAGCGTCGCCGAGGGGCAGACGCTGGTGGTAGCCGAGCTGGTGAAGACCACGCACGAGATCGTCGCGCCGGTGGCCGGCCGCATCGCCGAGATCCTGGTGCAGTCGCAGGACACCTTCGCGCGCGGCGCCGTGCTGGCGCGCATCGAGGAGTAGACCATGGCCGAAGCCTCACTGACGCTGGCGGCGGAGGACGGAACCGCCGCGCCCGCGTCCCCGCCCGGGCCCACCCGGCAGACCATTCCGCTGACCGGCATGCGCGGCGCGATCGCGCGCGGCATGACGGCCGGCTGGCAGATCCCCCGGGTCGCGCATTCGCTCGAGGCCGATGTCAGCGCAGTCGATGCGAAGCGCGCCAGGCTGCAGGCGGAACTGGGCGACAGCGTCAAGCTCACGCTGACCGCCTACGTGCTGCGTGCCGCCGCGCTGACGCTGCGTGCGCATCCCCGGCTGAACGCGCGCGTCTCCGACAAGGAGATCGAGCTGATGCCGGACGTCAATATCGGGCTCGCGGTGAGTCTCGACGACGGCCTGGTGGTGCCGGTGCTGCGCGAGGTCGATCGCAAGCCGGTCGAGGAGATCGCCCGCGAGGCGCGCACGCTGGCCGAGGGCGCGCGCAACGGCACGCTGAGCGCCGGCGCCTACCAGCGCGGCACCTTCACCATCAGCAACCTGGGCATGACCGAGGTCGAGCGCTTCACGCCGATCCTGCACGCGCCGCAGGCGGCGATTCTCGGCGTCACGCGCGTGATCCGGCGCGCCGTGGTCAAGGACGACTGGATCAGCATCGCGCCGATGATGGGCCTGCACCTGGTGTTCGACCATCGCGCCGTCGACGGCTACCCGGCCGCGGCCTTCCTCGGCGACCTGAAGCGGCGCCTCGAATCCGCGGAAGACCTGTGATGGCCGCGCTCGCCCCGACCCTCGTCACCGCGACGCCGCACGCCGAGCAGGCGTGGAACGCGCGGCAGCTGGCC